>JBEBBQ010000096.1:0-3061 GCA_041158325.1 Actinomycetota bacterium
TGCGAGTCTCAAACTCACACGGATCGATTTCGCTTCCTGCGCTAGTTGAAGATATTCACGATGATGCAGTTTGGGTGCCACGTAACTCATTCGGTACACAAACTTTGATTTCGTTAAATGCTGTCCACGGCGATGTCGTATCGGTGGTAAAGGCATGAATAACGCTCAGTTGTTGCTAGATGATCCAGGTTGGATCATCACTCTTAAGGCAGTTATTGTCTTTGCGGTCTGTGTTGTCTTGACGATCATGTCTGTATGGGGCGAACGTCGCATCGTTGCTCGCATGCAGATGCGTCTTGGCCCTAACCGCGTTGGAAAGTTCGGCTTAATCCAGGCGCTTGCAGATGGCGTAAAGCTCGCGCTCAAGGAAGATTTGATTCCGGCAGCTGCTGACAAGGTTGTATTTGTTATCGCTCCAGTAATCAGCACCACCGCAGCGTTTATGGCCTTTGCGGTTATGCCAATGACTGGTCCAGTTAACTTCTTCGGCGAAGAAACAGTTATGCAGTTAACCGATCTTCCAGTCGGCGTTCTCTATGTTCTTGCCACCGCATCAGTTGGTGTTTACGGAATTGTTCTCGCTGGTTGGTCATCTGGTTCGACTTACCCGTTGCTTGGTGGACTTCGCTCTAGCGCGCAGGTTGTTTCTTATGAAATTGCTATGGGCCTCTCACTTGTTTCAGTCTTTATCTACTCCGGATCAATGTCTACATCATCAATCGTTGCCGCGCAGCAGAGCACTTGGTGGTACGGACTAGTTCTCTTCCCATCCTTTGTTATCTACGCGATCTCAATGGTTGGCGAAACAAACCGCGCGCCATTCGACCTAGCCGAAGCTGAAGGCGAACTCGTTGGTGGATTCCACACTGAATATTCATCACTTAAATTCGCGCTCTTCTTCTTGGCAGAATATGTAAATATCATCGCAGTTTCTGCGTTAGCAACAACGCTCTTCCTCGGTGGTTACCACGCAATTCCAGGACTTGGCTTTACAGAACAATGGCTTGGCGGCTGGTTCACACTCGTCTGGTTCTTCTCAAAGGTTCTCTTCTTCTTCTTTATCTTCGTATGGTTGCGCGGAACTCTTCCTCGTTTGCGTTACGACCAATTTATGCAATTCGGTTGGAAAGTCTTGATTCCGGTCTCATTGCTCTGGATCTTGGTGGTTGCAACGCTTCGTCTAATTTCTACCAGCAGCCAATCTCGCGTAACCACCTTTATCTTTGCCGGCGTTGTAGTTCTAATCGTTATGGGAATTTCTACAGCCGCTGATGCTTCAAAGAGAAAACGCGCTGCACATGTTTACCCTGAGGCAGCTGCTCCAAGTTTTGCCGTTCCATCGCTTCCATCCGAGATAACCACAATCAATGTTTCTGACAAGGGAGGCGATCGTGGCTGAGCTAAATAATGAGAATCAACTGCAACCGCAGGTAAATAAAGATGTAGATATCACCAGCGTTTCCTATGAAAAAGTAGATCAACCTGGCGCAAAGAGCCTTCTAAAGCAGGCGCAGGGTTTTTGGGTAACTTTCATAACCATGTTTAAGAAAGTTAATACTGTTCAATACCCAGAAGTTAAAGAGCCAACTGCAGAACGTTTCCATGGTCGCCATCAGTTAAACCGCCACCCAGATGGTTTGGAAAAGTGCATCGGTTGCGAACTCTGCGCGTGGGCATGCCCTGCAGATGCAATTTATGTAGAAGGCGCAGATAACACTCCAGATAATCAAATGTCACCAGGCGAGCGTTACGGCAAGGTTTACCAGATCAACTATCTACGTTGTATTTTCTGCGGTCTCTGCATCGAAGCTTGCCCAACACGTGCGCTAACGATGACAAATGAATATGAGCTCGCTGATTCAACTCGCGGAAAGTTAATCTTTGAAAAGGATGACTTGCTTGGCCCACTTCGCGCCGGAATGTTGCCACCTCCACACCCAATGTATCCAGGTATGACCGATACCAACTATTACAACGGCGATGTTAAGGAAGCACATCCTTCACAGGAGCAAAAATAATGGAACCCTTACTAACAATTCAGACGCCTGAGACAGTTCTTTTCTGGTTCTTGGCGCCACTTTCAGTTCTTGCTGCACTTGGAATGTTGTTAGTCAAGAAGGCGGTTCACTCAGCGCTATTGCTTGCTTGGGTAATGGTCACTCTGGCAATTTTCTATATCGCACAAGGCGCAGTCTTCCTCGGAATTGTTCAGGTGGTTGTCTACACCGGCGCGGTAATGATGCTCTTCCTCTTTATCTTGATGTTGGTCGGTGTTGATTCATCAGATTCGCTAACCGAGACAATCACTGGACTTCGTCCAATTGCGATCACTGCAGCGGTTGGCTTTGGTGGACTTATGGTTTCACTCCTTGGTCGCGCAACTTTGGGTCGCGAACCAGTTGGTTTGGAAGCGGCAAATGCTGCAGGAAATGTGCAAGGAATTGCTGCGCTTCTTTTCTCAAAGTATGTATGGCCATTTGAAGTTATTTCAGCGCTGCTAATTACTGCAGCAGTTGGTGCGATGGTTCTGGCTCATCATCAACGTACAACTCCGCGCCCAACTCAGCGCGAACAATCAACTAATCGTTTCCGCACAGGTTCACTTGCGGGGGCAGCCGGCCTACCTGGCCCGGGCGTCTTTGCTCGCCATAACGCAGTCGATGTTCCGGCACTTTTGCCTGATGGGACACCAGCCCCTTCTTCAATTTCTGCAACGTTAAAGGCGCGCGGAGATGTAATTGATTCCGCTCAGTTCCAACTCGACAACGTTGATACAACAGTTGTGGAGGAGAAGTAATGAGCCTCGATAACTATCTCTACCTCTCCGCGATCTTATTTACGATCGGCGCAGTTGGCGTAGTTGTTCGCCGCAACGCAATCGTCGTGTTTATGTGCATCGAGCTAATGCTTAATGCCGCGAATCTTTCACTAGTAACTTTCGCAAGAATTAACGGAACTTTAGATGGCCAGGTGATCGCCTTCTTTACGATGGTTGTTGCCGCCTGTGAAGTAGTAGTCGGTCTAGCGATCATCGTTACGATCTACCGTTCCCGCCGATCAG
>JBEBBQ010000097.1:0-4231 GCA_041158325.1 Actinomycetota bacterium
CCGCGATAAACCTCTGTGTGCCCGCGTTGACGTCCGAAACCGCTGGCTTCAGAGACTGTCATTCCGGTTACGCCAGCTGCTTGCAGTGCGTCTTTGACTTCATCTAACTTAAATGGTTTCAAGATAGCTGTAATTAACTTCATAGCAATGAACCTCCTCGTGATGAACTTGTCATTTCGTAAGCAGTCTCGGCATGCTCGTTAAGGTCGATACCTTCGACTTCAGAGTCCTTTGAGACTCGGAAACCAATCGACTTCTCGATCGCGTAACCGATTATTAACGTTGCAATGAAAGAGTAGGCAAATACAACGCCCACACCCAGTGCTTGTTTAACTAGTAGATCTGTACCGCCACCATAGAAGATGCCATCGAGACCGAGGCTATTTACAGCTGAAGCACCGAATAGGCCGATGGAGAGTGATCCCCAAATTCCTCCTATTAAGTGCACGGCAACGACATCTAGCGAATCATCAAAGCCGAGTCGGTATTTGATTCCAACTGAGAGCGCGCAAATTGCACCAGCGATTAGGCCAATTACAACCGCTGCCCATGGAGCTACGAATGCGCACGCTGGAGTAATTGCAACTAGTCCTGCTACAGCACCTGATGCTGCTCCAAGCGAAGTGGCATGTCCATTGCGAACCTTTTCTACCAACAACCAACCAAATACTGCAGCTGCTGCAGCAACTTGAGTATTGATAAGCGCAAGTGCTGCAGTTCCATTTGCAGCTAGAGCAGAGCCGGCGTTAAATCCAAACCAGCCAAACCAGAGCAGTGCAGCGCCCAGCATTACCAACGGCAATGAATGTGGTCGCATTGATTCTTTGCGCCATCCAATTCGCTTGCCAAGAACAATTGCAAGAGCAAGACCAGCAGCACCTGCGTTGATATGAACAGCGGTTCCACCTGCGAAATCTTGGACGCCTTTACTTGCTAGATAGCCCGCTCCTGTTACTACATCGCCAACTTTATTTCCGAAGGCAAATACCCAGTGTGCGACTGGGAAGTAGACAATCGTCGACCAGATCGCAACGAAGATAGCCCAAGCGGTGAACTTTGTTCTATCTGCAATCGCACCTGAAATAAGCGCTGGTGTGATGATTGCAAACATCAGCTGAAATGCTGCGAAAACTAGAACA
Source organism: Actinomycetota bacterium (assembly GCA_041158325.1). Taxonomy (GTDB): domain Bacteria; phylum Actinomycetota; class Actinomycetes; order Nanopelagicales; family Nanopelagicaceae; genus Planktophila. The sequence continues at coordinate 1,140 of JBEBBQ010000097.1, forward strand.
GGAACCGGATAAACCCCGCCATTATTTGTGAAGTCATTAACAACTCCGCCTAGTCCTGAGAATGAGAGATTTCCATACCAAGGTGAATCTGCCTCGTATCCAAATGCTAATTCGAATCCATAGATCACCCAAAGAACGCTAACGATGCTGATTGTTATCATCGACATCATCATCATATTTAAAACGCTCTTTGCTCTGACCATGCCACCGTAGAAAAACGCTAAACCTGGCGTCATTAGAAGAACGAGAGCGGTGCTTGCCAATACCCAGGAGGTATCTCCTGAATTCAAAACTATTTCATCCATTGTTGGCTTCCTTTTCTAAGTAAACCCTCGCCGTTGAGATAGGGAAAAGATGCACCTGGTGGGTTACGTGGGCTCGTTTTCTAGGTTAAGACGCGGTCACAAAATCGGGAGCTTTGTTACATATGTGTTACGAAACAGAGAGGTGAAGGCACGCTAATCGCCGATTAAGCCTGAGATGTAGCGCTCTGCGTCGAATGCGGCGAAATCTGATTCAGCCTCACCGGTGCCGACAAATTTGATTGGGATATCGAGAGCGCTTTCAATTGCTAGTGCTACTCCTCCGCGGGCGCTGCCATCTAATTTAGTAACTATCAAACCGGTTACCTCAACTGCTTCAGTAAAAATCTTTGCTTGGGTTATTCCATTTTGACCAGTTGTTGCATCGATTACCAATAGAACCTCGGAGACAGGCAGCGATTTTTCAATTACACGTTTCACCTTGCCAAGTTCGGCCATTAGATCGTTCTTGTTATGAAGTCGGCCAGCGGTATCGACTAATAAATAGTTAACGCTCTGTTCGCCAGCGCGGGCTGCTGCATCAAAGACAACGGATGCTGGTTCAGCTCCATCCTTACCGGCAATTACTTCAACTCCGATACGCGCACCCCAGGTTTGCAACTGTTCAACTGCTGCAGCGCGAAAGGTATCTGCCGCTGCCAGTATCACTGAAGATCCAGATCCCTTTAGCGAAGAGGCCAACTTGGCTACTGAAGTTGTCTTACCTGTGCCATTGACTCCAACAACAAGCAATGCTGATGTGGAAGCAACTTTATTTAGTGTGCGAGATTTACTTGAAAGCTTGGAGTTAAGAATCTGCGTCAACGAAGCGAGAGCATCATCGCCCTTAATAGATTTTGCATCTTTGATAATTGCCGATGTCAGAGCTGGCCCAAGATCTGCGGCAAGAAGTTCAGCTTCAAGTTCTTGCCAGTCAAGCGGGTCGGCAGTTGATACACCTTTTATCTTCGAGATGAATTTGCTGAAAATACCCATTGCCTAAATACCCATGGCTTAGAAAACCTTAAGCGGTATCAGATTCGCGCAGGCGTTGGGAGATAACTTCAGTTACGCCATCACCGCGCATAGTTACGCCATAAAGCGCATCTGCAATTTCCATGGTGCGCTTCTGGTGAGTGATGATGATCAACTGTGAACTCTCGCGAAGTTCTTCGAGAATTACGAGCAAACGGCCGAGGTTCACATCATCAAGCGCTGCTTCAACTTCGTCGAGTACATAGAACGGGCTTGGGCGAGATTTAAAGATCGCAACCAACATAGCCACTGCAGTTAGTGATTTTTCACCGCCTGAGAGAAGAGATAGACGCTTGATGCGCTTTCCTGGTGGACGCGCTTCTACATCAACGCCGGTATTTAGAAGATCATCAGGATTTGTAAGAATTAGGCGACCATCTCCACCAGGGAATAAGCGGGCAAAGATATCTTCAAAGTGTTTAGCGGTTTCTTCGTAGGCTTCCATGAAGATCTGCTGCACGCGATCATCGACCTCTTTAATAATGTCCAAGAGATCTTTCTTAGTGCGCTTTAGATCTTCTAACTGTTCCGCCAAGAACTTCAAGCGCTCTTCAAGAGCGTTGTACTCTTCAAGAGCTAGCGGGTTAATTTTTCCAAGCAGGGTTAGTGATCGCTCCGTTGCGGCAAGGCGTTTTTCTTGCTGGTCGCGGCGATAAGGGATTAATTCAGTAGCAACAATTTCGCCTGTTTCGGTCTCGATAAATGTTGGTACATCGTTCTGGGGACCGTACTCATTTACGAGCGTGGTCATGTCTACACCAAGCTCTTCAACTGCCTTCGTTTCGAGTTGTTCGATACGCATACGTTGCTCAGCACGTGCAATCTCATCTTTATGTACTGATGAAGTTAGTTGCTCGAGTTCTGCTGCTAACTCACGACCGCGCGATCGCACAGTGAGTGTTTCACCTTCACGATCAGAACGAGATGCCTCGAGGCGGGCGCGCTCTGTTGCCGCCTTTGCGATAGAGCGTTCAATATGAATTAACGCTTCGTAAGCCGCTTCAGCAATTGCAGCAGAGATAAGTGCGCCCCGTGCACGCGCTCCTCGTCGAGATACCGCACGTTCCGATGCTTCGCGCTCGGCGTTTGCAGAATCTTCAAGGGCTTTGGCGCGTGCAGCAATTGAGTCAACGCGCTCTTCGCTAGTACGAACTGCAAGACGTGCTTCAACTTCGGCAGTACGCGCAAGAGAGACTTCATTGCGTAAGTTTTCAGCCGCGCTGTGATCAGGCTCGCCGATTTCGCCGCGCTGCTGCAATTGTGCGGATGCGATAGCGAGTTCATTCTCATCGCGCCCCTTCGCAGAGTTAGCTTCTGCTATCGCTGTATTCAAGCGCTCAACTTCCGCAGATGCTGACTTCATATTCTGGCCCGCAACAGCTAGTTGCTCAGTGAAGGCAGAAATTCGGGCATCAGATTCATTTAACTTAGAAAGCGCAATATCGAATGTGCTCTGCTTGCTGTCGACATCGCCCTGCGCGGTTGAAATCTCAAATTTAATGCGATCGCAGTTATGGGTAATGGTCTCGAGCTTGGCCTGCAACTCTTGAACAAGGGCGTTTATCTCAATTAGAGAAGTAGATGAAGCAGATCCACCTCTTGCACGCTTTGCGGTGATTACATCTCCATCGCGCGTAACAACAGTTACACCAGGGTGAGAGCGAATAATCCCTTCAGCCTCACGAGCGTTATCTGCTACTACGGTGTTGGCAAGGAGCGAAGCCAAGAGATCAGAAATTTCAGAGGAACGAACAT
>JBEBBQ010000098.1:0-6491 GCA_041158325.1 Actinomycetota bacterium
CTCCTGAAAAGCGACCATCAGTGAGAAGCAGAGTTGATTTACCAAGTCCTGCACCTTTGATTGCTCCAGTGATCATTAACATTTCACGCATACCTGGTCCACCCTTTGGACCTTCGTAGCGAATAACGACTACATCTCCAGCTTGAATAGTTCCGTTTTCGAGAGCTTCCATCGCGGCTTGCTCGCGTTCGAAAACTCGCGCTGGACCTTCAAATGTCTCGATACCAATACCTGCCGTTTTGCAAACAGCTCCATCTGAGGCAAGTGAACCACCAAGAATCGTGATTCCGACATCGGTAGAAAGTGGAGTTGAAATCGCATGCAAGATATCGCCATCTACATCTGGTGGATTAATTCCGGCCAAGTTTTCGGCCATTGTCTTTCCGGTAACAGTCATGACATCACCATGCAACAAGCCCGCATCGAGAAGGGCCTTAAGTACTACAGGTACTCCCCCGACCTTATCCATATCGCTCATGACGTAACGGCCAAATGGTTTTAGATCTCCGAGTAGTGGAACTTTTGAACCAATTCGATGGAAATCATCGAGAGATAAATCAACTTCTGCTTCATGTGCAATTGCAAGCAAATGAAGAACCGCATTCGTCGATCCGCCAAGCGCCATAACTGCAGTGATCGCATTTTCAAATGCACGCTTAGTAAGAATGTCGCGAGTCGTTAAACCTAGTTTGATCATATTTACAACCGCTGCACCTGAAGCGACAGCAAAAGCATCGCGGCGGCGATCAACGGCAGGAGGTGCAGCAGATCCTGGAAGCGAAAGTCCGATTGCTTCGCCAACTGTCGCCATTGTGTTTGCGGTGTACATGCCACCACAAGCGCCTTCGCCTGGACAAATAGCGCGCTCAATTTGGTCGACACGCTCTTGAGTAATCAAACCTCGCGCACATGCACCGACTGCTTCAAAAGCATCGATGATGGTTACATCCTTGCCATCTACTTGGCCAGGAAGTGTCGATCCCGCATAAACAAATACTGATGCAACGTCGATACGCGCTGCCGCCATCATCATTCCGGGAAGCGACTTATCGCAACCGGCGAATGTCACCATTCCATCGAGACGTTCTGCTTGCATAACTGTTTCAACAGAATCCGCGATGACTTCGCGTGAGACTAATGAGAAGTGCATTCCTTCATGGCCCATTGAGATTCCATCAGAAACAGAGATGGTTCCGAATTGCATTGGGAATCCGCCGGCATCAAGTACGCCCTGTTTAGACGCTTTAGCTAAACGATCAAGCGACAAATTACATGGGGTGATTTCGTTCCAAGATGAGGCGATACCGATCTGTGGTTTTACCCAGTCCTCATCGCCCATACCAACTGCGCGAAGCATTCCGCGCGCAGGTGCACGCTCTAATCCATCTGTGACCAACCCGGAACGTGGCTTCATCTTCGACATGGCTCCGAGTCTAATAGACTCCGCTCATTCGCTTCAATATTTAATCAATTTGCTGAATCTTTAGAGGAGATCCTTGTGTCGAAAAAGCCCGTCGTACTAGATAAAGATGGATTAGATCCAAATCGCTGGCGCACGCTATTTGTAGTCGCCATTTCGCAATTGATGGTCGTTCTTGATTCATCCATCGTAAATATCGCCATCCCAAGCGCAAAAGCAGATTTAGGAATTACCGATGCCAACCAGCAATGGGTAATTACTGCATACACCCTTGCCTTCGGTTCACTGCTTCTAATTGGCGGACGTATCGGTGACTATATGGGTCGCAAGAAGATTTTTATCGTCGGCTTAGCCGGCTTCGCTGCAGCATCTGCTCTTGGTGGAGTAGCTGCGAATCAAGAGCTGCTCTTCGCATCTCGTGCGCTGCAAGGAGTTTTTGGTGCGCTACTTGCACCTGCAGCTTTGGCAATTATTTCTGTAACTTTTACCGTTCCCGCAGAACGCGCTAAAGCATTTGGCGTTGTTGGTGCAATTTCAGGTGGCGGTGCTGCAATCGGTTTGATTCTTGGCGGAACGCTAACTGAGTACTTCTCATGGCGCTGGTGCTTGGGCGTAAATGTTCCAATCGCAATCTTTGCCGGGTTAATGGCCTTCTTCTATGTTAGAGAATCTAAGGCAGGCGGCGAACATAGCTATGACATTCCTGGCGTAATTACTGCAACCGCCGGTCTCTTCTCACTTACCTATGGATTTAACGAAGCGGCAACTAAGGGCTGGTCATCACAGAGCACGATTACATTCCTTGTTGTTGCTGTGGTGCTCTTGGTGGCCTTCGTGGTTATTGAAGCGAAAGTTTCAAATCCGATGATGCCACTTCGAGTTGTTACAGAGAGAAACCGTGGTGGTTCCTATCTAGGTTCACTTATCGTTGGAGCAGGCCTTTTCTCAATGTTCCTATTCCTCGGTTTGTACCTCCAAGTTGTACTTGGTTATTCACCACTTAAATCAGGTTTTGCATTCTTACCATTTACAGCAGGAATCATCGTCTTTGCCGGAATCGCTTCCCAGCTATTGCCAAAATTCGGACCTCGTCCGCTGATGGTGCCTGGCTTGGTTTTCGCAGGTGTTGGTCTACTTATGTTGACTCTAATTACTCCAGAGACTTCCTATGTGACCCACGTTCTTCCATCACTTCTGATTATGAGCTCTGGAATGGCGCTGGTCTTCATTCCGCTCACTTCAACTTCTCTGCATGGAGTGAGCAATCAAGACACCGGTGTGGCTAGCGCAATGATCAACACCAGCCAGCAGGTTGGTGGATCACTCGGAACTGCGTTGCTAAACACTGTGGCAGCAACAGCGGCTACAAACTACATCGCAGCTAACCAAAGCATGGGAGAAAAAGTCCAGGCCTTTGGAGTTACACACGGATTTACCGTGGCGTTTACAGTTTCAGCCGGATTGTTATTCGCTGGCGCAATAGTGCTCTTCTTCTTTATCAATATTGGAAAAGAGTCACTTGTTGAAACAGAAGGCGTAGGTATGCACTAACTAATTAATTAGTTACTTTTCAATAGCCGCAGGCTATGTGAAATTGAAGATCTAGTGACCTAAGTGGCCAAGTAGAAGCTCTCGTACGCGAGCAGCATCTGCTTGGCCCTTTGTCTCTTTCATGACTGCGCCAATGAGCGCACCTGCTGCAGGGATATGACCGTTGCGAACTTTGTCAGCCGTCTCAGATTGCTCTGCACAAACCTTTTCAATCGCCACCATTAGCGCTCCGTCATCATTGACGACCTTGATGCCGCGCTTTGCTACAACCTCCGAAGGCTTACCTTCGCCAGCGATTACGCCTTCAACTACTTGGCGCGCTAATTTATCTGTTAGTTCACCTGCGGCAACTAGCGCAACAATTTCGGCAACATCGGAAGGTGTAATTGAAAGATCAGAAATCGCAGTTTCTTTCTCATTTGCGATACGTGAAATTTCACCGAGCCACCAGGTGCGAGCTTTAGTTGGTTCCGCACCTAAAAGAACTGTCGCTTCAACAATGTCTAGAACATCGGCGTTAATCATCGCCGCCATTTCCTTGTCGGGAACAGCCCACTCTTCTTTCAATCGCTTTCGACGAAGTGATGGACGTTCTGGCAACCCGGCGCGAAGCGTTTCAATCCACGCTGCATCAGGTGCAACAGGTACCAAATCTGGCTCTGGGAAGTAACGGTAATCCTCTGCTTGCTCTTTCGAGCGTCCAGAGCGAGTTAGCCCCGTATCTTCTTGGAAGTGGCGGGTCTCTTGTTTAACTTTCTTGCCCTCATTTAGAAGTTCTGCATGGCGGATCATTTCTCCGCGGATCGCACGTTCCACAGAGCGAAGTGAATTCACGTTCTTGGTTTCAGAACGAGTTCCGAGGACATCTGATCCAATTAAGCGCAATGAAACGTTGGCATCGCAACGAAGGGATCCTTGCTCCATCTTTACATCAGAAACTTTCAAGCCGCGCAAGATGTCGCGGAGTTCAGCAACATAAGCCTTGGCAACTTCAGGTGCATATTTTCCGGTACCAGGAACAATCTTGGTAACGATTTCTACCAGCGGGATTCCAGCGCGGTTGTAATCGAGCAATGAATATTCAGCGCCATGGATACGTCCAGTTGCTCCGCCAACATGCAGAGACTTTCCGGTGTCTTCTTCCATATGTACACGTTCGATTTCAATGCGGAACTGCTTTGGTCCTTCTTCGGTTTCGATTTCAACATCTACATAACCATCGAAACAGATTGGTTCGTCATATTGCGAAATCTGAAAGTTCTTCGGCATATCTGGATAGAAATAGTTTTTGCGCGCAAAGCGGCTGTACGGTGCAATCTGACAATTAAGCGCTAAGCCAATTTTGATCGTTGATTCGATTGCAGTTGCATTTACAACCGGCAGCGCTCCAGGAAGGGCCAAGCAAACTGGACAGGTTTGGGTATTTGGCTCTGCGCCAAATGTGGTGCTGCAAGAACAGAACATCTTTGACTCGGTATTTAGTTCAACGTGAACTTCCAGACCTAGTACTGGTTCGTACTTTGAGATCACATCTTCATAGGTAAGAGCCATTATTTGGCACCTCCCAAAACTGGAGCTTGCTCAATTAAATGTCCGCCCCATTTGCTGACCAGCGCTGCTTCCAATGCTCCGCCAACTTCATATAGACGTTGATCCTGCATCGCTGGCGCCATGATCTGGAAACCAACTGGCAGGCCGTCTTCATCTGCCAAACCTGCAGGCAAACTCATGCCACAGATACCAGCGAGGTTTACCGGAATTGTTGCTACATCAGCCAAGTACATGGCAATTGGGTCTTCTGATTTTTCACCGATCTTGAAAGCTGTGATTGGCGAAGTTGGAGAGACCAAAACATCTGCTTGGGTAAATGCTTTCTTGTAATCCTCGATGATCAATGTGCGAATCTTCTGCGCGCTGCCGTAGTACGCATCGTAATAACCTGATGAAAGCGCATAGGTGCCGAGGATGATGCGACGCTTTACCTCGCGGCCAAAGCCAGCCTCACGTGTTGCATTCATTACAGATTCAGCAGATGCGCCATCGCTATCGCCAGTGCGAAGTCCATAACGCATAGCATCAAAGCGCGCCAAGTTAGATGAGCACTCAGATGGTGCAATTAAGTAATACGCAGCAAGGGCGAATTCAAAACTTGGGCAATCAACTTCAACAATTTCAGCACCGAGAGATGACAGAGTTTCAAGTGCTTCGTTAAAGCGCGCAAGAACGCCGGCTTGGTAACCACTGCCCTGCAACTGCTTGATAACACCAATCTTCTTTCCCTTTACATCTGCGCTTCGTGCTGCGGCAACAACGTTTGGAACTGCAGCGTTAATGCTGGTTGCATCTTTTGGATCATGTCCGGCCATTACTTCATGCAACATCGCAGTATCTAAAACTGTGCGACCAAATGGTCCTGCTTGATCAAGACTGGATGAGTAAGCGATAAGCCCGTAGCGCGAAACTGCTCCGTAAGTTGGTCGAACGCCGACGATTCCCGTTAGCGCTGCTGGTTGGCGAATCGATCCACCGGTATCTGAACCAACAGCAATCGGTGCCTCAAATGCACTTACTGCGGCAGCTGATCCTCCGCTTGAGCCTCCTGGTGTACGAGTTAAATCCCAAGGGTTAAAAGTTGGACCGTAACCAGAGTTCTCAGTTGATGAACCCATTGCGAATTCATCCATATTGGTTTTGCCAAGGATTACGACGCCAGCCTGCTTTAACTTTGAGACCACAGTTGAGTCATATGGTGGTTTCCAGCCTTGCAAGATCTTTGAACCGGCAGTTGTTGGTACGCCTTCTTGCGCCAATACATCTTTAAGAGCAAGTGGAATTCCGGCTAGTGGATGTAACTTCTTACCTGCTGCGCGTTCGGCATCAACTTTTGCAGCCTGGGCAAGTGCGCTTTCGCCATCAACGTGCAAGAACGCTTTCACCTTTGGATCGACATCACTGATGCGATCTAAATGGCTTTGAGTGAGTGCAACAGATGTTGTCTCCCCCGAAGTAAGAGATGCTGACATTTGCGCAGCGGTTTTTTTAATCATTCAGCTTCACCAAGAATTTGTGGAACACGAAAACGCTGATCTTCTTGAGCAGGTGCGCCAGATAGCGCTTGTTCCGGGGAAAGGCTTGGCTGCACAACATCTTCACGGAAAATGTTTTCAATTGGCTGCGGATGCGATGTCGCCTTTACGCCTTCTAGATTCAACTCTTGCACTCGCGCAACGGCGTCGAGGATGCTGCCAAACTGTGATGCCAGGTTTACGAGTTCTTCTTCAGACATCTCGATACGGGCAAGGGATGCCAACTTTGCTACATCATCACGGGAAAGGCTGCTCATAGTGAGTAAAGTTTAATGAGAAAGCGCGTTACGAGCGAATTTGCCCATTGCCGGTGACGATCCACGTGGTGGTTGTCATCGCTTCTAAGCCCATTGGGCCGCGGGCATGGAGTTTTTGATTTGAGATACCAATTTCAGCGCCGAATCCCATTTGCTCGCCATCGGTAAAGCGGGTTG
>JBEBBQ010000099.1:0-2701 GCA_041158325.1 Actinomycetota bacterium
CTGCTAAATCAGGAATTGGCGTAAACGAACTCATCGATGCAATTCTGCTAACCGCAGATGCTGCGATCGATCTTCGCGCAGTCGCCGAAGATTCAGCACGCGGTGTTGCGATTGAAGCTCATCTCGATCGTGGTCGCGGTCCAGTTGCCACAGTTCTTGTACAACGCGGAACGCTCAAGATCGGTGATGCAATTGTTGCCGGCGGTTCATTTGGTCGCGTTCGTGCAATGCTAAATGAAGATGGCGAAAACGTTGAAAGCGCTGGACCATCACGTCCGGTTCAGGTGCTCGGTTTCACATCGGTTCCAAGTGCAGGAGATACCTTCTTAGTTGCAGATGAAGATCGCACTGCGCGTCAGATCGCCGAAAAGCGTCAGGCCGCAGAACGCAATGCTCAGCTTGCTAAGGCTCGCAAGAAGGTTTCACTTGAAGACTTTATGGAACAGTCCAAGGTCTCAACACTTAACCTCATTCTTAAGGGTGACGTTTCTGGTTCTGTGGAAGCCCTCGAAGATGCGCTTATGCAACTCGATGTCGGAGCAGAAGTTGATCTTCGCGTTATCCACCGTGGCGTTGGTGCAATCACCAAGTCAGATATCACTTTGGCGTCAGCATCAACTGCTGTTGTTATTGGCTTTAACGTTAAGCCAGAACCTCAGACCGCGATCTTTGCTGATCAAGAAGGTGTGGAAGTTCGCTTCTACTCAGTTATCTACAACGCAATTGAAGAGATCGAACTATCTCTTAAGGGCTTGCTCAAGCCAGAGTACGAAGAAATCATTCTCGGTAACGCTGAAGTCCGCGAGATATTCAAATCTTCAAAGGCTGGAAATATCGCAGGATCTATCGTTCGCGATGGTTCGATCAAGCGAAATGCCAAGGCGCGTATTTTGCGTGGCACTGAAATCATCCTCGATGACCTCACCATTGATTCGCTCAAGCGCTTCAAAGATGATGCCAACGAAGTTAAAGAAGGTTTCGAGTGCGGTATTGGCCTTGGCAATATGAAGGATCTGCAAATCGGAGACACAATTCAGGTCTTTGAGATGCGCGAGAAGAAGCGCGCATAGCTATGGGCCAATCACATCGCACTCAGAAAGTTGCCGATCGCATCAAAGTGGTAGTGGCGCAGCTGCTTGAGACGAAGATCAAAGATCCTCGTCTCGGCTTCGTCACTGTCACAGATGCGCGCGTTACCGGTGATCTGCAAAACGCTTCGATCTTCTACACCGTATTAGGTGATGAAGAACAGCGCGCCGCAACCGCCGCCGCACTTGAGAGCGCAAAGGGAGTAATTCGAAGCGCTGTGGGACGCGATCTCCAGACTCGCATAACTCCAAGCATCGAATTCTTTGAAGATGGACTTCCTGAATCTGCGAAGGCACTTGATTCGCTCTTAGATAAAGTCCATGTTCTAGATGCCGAGGTTGCCCAACTTCGCAAGAATGCAACATTTGCTGGGGGAGCAGATCCCTATAAAGTTCCTAAAGTTATTGAAGATTAGTAACTACTAATGGATGGCTTTCTCGTTGTAGATAAAGCGCCAGCCATGACTAGCCACGATGTTGTGGCGGTTGCGCGTAAGGCACTTGGAACGCGCAAAGTTGGCCACGCCGGCACTTTAGATCCGATGGCTACAGGTGTACTCGTACTCGGTTTTGGTAACGGCACACGTTTGCTGCAATACATCACCGATGGCGACAAGTCTTATCTGGCAACAGTTGTCTTAGGTGCGGCAACGGTTACAGATGATCAAGAAGGCGAAATCATCTCCGAAGCAGATGCTTCAAAGATTACTGACGAAGAAATTAAATCAGGCCTTTCAAAGATGGTGGGTGAGATACAACAGCGCCCAAGCTCAGTGTCAGCGGTAAAGGTTGCAGGGGAGCGCGCTTATGACCGTGTTCGCGCCGGCGAAGTATTTGAGTTAGCTGCCCGCACCATCACAATCTCATCGTTAGATGTGTTAGATATTCGCCGCACCGGCTCACGAATAGAAATCGATATTGATGTCACTTGTTCTGCCGGAACATTTATCCGCGCTATCGCACGCGATCTCGGCAATGACTTAAGCGTTGGTGGACATCTATCCGCTCTTCGCCGCACCCGAGTTGCCGGATTCACTATCGATCAAGCTATTACCTTTGAGGCGCTCAAGGGACAGGACTTTAAAGCTTTAGAACTCTCGGATGTAGCACGCCAGACATTTAACGTTCGCGAGTTAGCGCTCGATGAAGTTGCCGAACTTTCCTTTGGCAGGCCGCTTACTTCAAATGTGAGCGATGAGATATTCGCGGCTCTATCTCCAGATAATCGCCTGATCGCGCTTTTAAAGAATGAAATTGGTAAGGCTAAACCGATCGCAGTTTTTGCAGCGGCGAATTAATTCAGAGATAATAGGTAGATGAGTTCTGGAAGCGTCGTAGTAATTGGCGTCTTCGATGGCGTACATAAAGGCCACCAGTTGCTTCTCGACCGCGCCAAAGAGATCGCAGCTGGGCGTACCATCATCGCCCTAACCTTTGATCCTCATCCGATGCAGGTATTTGCACCAGATCAAGCGCCAACCATGCTTACCACTCTGGCAGATCGCGTGGAGCTGTTAAAGATCCATAACGCAGACCAGGTGGCGGTACTTAAGTTCAATGAGAAATTTGCGGCAATGTCTCCAGAAGATTTTGTAAAGGATGTTCTAGTCAGC
>JBEBBQ010000100.1:0-25258 GCA_041158325.1 Actinomycetota bacterium
AATCTGTGCCGGGATCTAGCAGTCTTTGAATTCTTAACTGCGGATCTAACGGGTCAACCACTTTGTGGACCATAAAAATGAGTTTATAGAGTTGCGAAAGCCAATACAACGTTGTGGCCACCGAAACCAAAAGAATCATTGAGCGCAGCTATCTGACCTGAAGGTAATGAGCGTGCTGTGTCACGAACCACATCAATAGTCACTGCAGGATCAAGGTTTTCAATATTGATCGTTGGGGGAGCCAAACGTTCTTGCAGCGCTTTTACGATAAAGACAGATTCGATTGCACCTGCTCCACCAAGTAAATGTCCGGTCATAGATTTAGTTGCAGAGACAGCAACATGGTCGGCATCTTTACCAAGCGCTAAACGAAGTGCATTTGCTTCAGCAACATCGCCAGCGGGAGTTGATGTGGCGTGAGCATTTAAGTGAACAATATCTTTAGTAGAAAGGTTGGCATTTGCTAGCGCAAATTTAATTGCGCGCTGTACTCCAGAACCATCTGGATCAGGTGCGGCGATGTGATAACCATCTGAGGAAAGCCCCTGACCGACTAGTTCGCAGTAAATCTTTACGCCACGCGCTTTTGCGTGTTCGTACTCTTCTAGAACTAAAACTCCGCCACCTTCACCGAGTACAAAGCCATCGCGATCAGCATCGTAAGGTCGTGATGCGCGCTCTGGCGCATCGTTGCGAGTAGATAAAGCTTTCATTGCGGCAAAGCCGGCCATAGGAAGTTGATGGATTGCTGCTTCAACGCCGCCGCTAACAATTATGTCGGCGCGGTTTGTGCGAATCATTTCGAGGGCGTAACCAATTGCTTCGGCGCCTGAAGCACATGCACTAACTGGGGTGTGCACTCCGGCGCGAGCCTGCAGTTCGAGGCCAACATTTGCAGCCGGACCATTAGGCATCAACATCGGAACCGTGTGAGGGCTTACTCCGCGTGCGCCTTTTTCCTTTAAATTATCAAACTGATCTAGCAAGGTAATAACGCCGCCAATGCCGGATGCGATTACGACGCCAAGTCTTTCCTTATCTACATCAGGTGCGCCGGCATCTTTCCAGGCTTCGCGCGATGCAACTAAGGCAAATTGTTCTGAGCGATCTAAACGGCGCATCTCAACGCGCTCCATTTGATCAGCAGGTTCGATGGCAACGCGCGCTGCGAAGTGCACAGGCAAGAGTTCGCGCCAATCTTCAGTTAGAAGACGGACCCCGCTCTTTCCGGCGATTAATGCAGCCCAAGTCGATGCAACATCTCCACCAAGTGGAGTCGTTGCACCAAGACCTGTGACGACTACGCGACGTTGAGACATTGAACTACTTATGCGGCAGCGTTAACGATGAAGTTAACTGCATCTCCTACTGTTGCAAGGTCAGTTACCTTCTCATCAGGAATCTTTACGCCAAAGCGCTCTTCGCATGCAACAACAACTTCAACCATGCTGAGTGAATCTACTTCTAGATCATCAGTGAAGTTCTTATCGAGTTCGATTGATGCGGCTGGGATACCAGCAACTTCTTCAACGATCTCTTTGATTCCTGCGAGTACATCTGCGGCTGAAAGTGCCATCTGGATTATTCCTTTTCTGTTTTTCTATCTGGTTCGGATCTAACAGGTTGTAATTCTCTCTGATCTAATGCGCTACTTCCTAGTAATTCGGCGGGTAATTGCCAAAAAATTATGGTTTTGGCGGCAATTTAACTACTTGTCCCGCGTAAACGAGACCTGCGCCATATCCGATCAAGAGCGCAATTTTTCCGTGAAGTTCTGGGTATTTCAAAAGGAGCGCATCCATCGCAAGTGGAATAGATGCTGCAGAAGTATTTCCATTGGTGCGAATATCATCTGCAATCACAACTGAATCTGGCATCTTCATCTCTTTCGCCATCGTTTCAATGATTCGCGCATTTGCTTGATGTGGAATAAATGCATCTAAATCATTTACTGAAAGTCCGGCTGCATCGAGCGCCTTAAGTCCAGCTTTACTCATTGAAAAGACCGCCCAGCGGAAAACCTTTTGACCCTCTTGCGTAATATTTGGCCACTTTACAGCGGCCTTAGTTAACTGCGTTTCGGTGTCGCGAACTTCAATCCAAGATGGATTCATCAAGATCGCATCGCGATTTTCCGAATCAGAACCCCATTCAACTGGGCCAATTCCGGGTTCGTTAGATTCGCCGATGATTACAGCGCCAGCACCATCTGCAAAGATAAATGCCGTTGCACGATCAGTTGGGTCTGTGAAATCTGAAATCTTTTCGACACCTATAACCAAGACTTTCTTCGCGCTTCCGGCGCGAACCATGTCGTGGGCCATGGCGACTCCGTAACAGAAACCAGCACATGCTGCACTAATGTCGAAGGCTGCGGCAGTTGGATTGCCCATTCTTTGAATGATTGCAGTGGCAGCAGATGGTGCTTGATGAGGATAAGTAATCGTCGCAACTACGACGGTATCTATATTGTTAATTGAAAGCTTGGCGCGCGATAGCGCCTGTTCGGCAGCTCCGATAGCCATATCAACTACTGATTCATCAGCGCTAGCAAAGCGGCGTGATTCGATACCAGTGCGTTGCACAATCCATTCATCGCTGGAATCAATTAAATCAACGATCTCTGAATTGGGTACGAGTCGTGATGGACGATATGCACCAACAGACAAGATCGCACTCTCGCTACCGGTTTTTACTTTGATCGCCATCGTTGTCCTCAACTCTTAACTTCTTGGTTATGTCGCACTACGAATTCTCCAGCAAGAGATAGATCAGCGACGCTCTTTATTGCAAAAGTCTCAACAATTGGCACAGCGCGCTTTAACAAGCCGACCAAAGTTCCAGCTGGTGGTACTTCTAGCGCTCCGGATACGTTTTCGGAAAGGGTATTCATGCATAGATCCCAGCGCACTGGGTTAGAAATTTGCGCAACGATGCGATCCAAAACTTCTCGGCCATCGCGAATAATCGCGCCATCTTTATTTGAAATCACGCCACATTTTGGGTCATTAACTTCGAGCGATGCCGCAAGTGCGCGAAGTGGCTCAACTGCAGATTGCATAAATGAAGTATGGAAAGCACCCGCAACGGCGAGTGCGCGTACACGTGCGCCTTCGGGTGCTAACTGAGCAAGTGCATCTAAGTCACCTGCGGCAACAATTTGTCCAGCGCCGTTATCGTTTGCGGCAACTAACCCAAGATCTGCAATTGCACGTAAGACATTTTCACGTTCTCCGCCTAAGACGGCAGCCATTCCGGCAGGGGTTACCGCTGCCGCTTTCGCCATTTCAATTCCACGAGCACGCACTAACTTCATGGCATCTAATTCGCTGATGACACCTGCCAATGCAGCGGCGGTGATTTCACCAACAGAATGTCCAGCAACGAATGAGTATTTATCAGTGGCGGCAAGTGCGCGCGCACCAAGTAAACCTGCGGCAACAATTAGCGGTTGTGCATTTGCCGTGTCTTTAATCTCATCAGCATCTGCATGAGTTCCGAGATGAAGTAAATCTAAATCAATCGCCTCAGACCATTTAGCTAAGAGCGATTTATTTGCTGGATCTTCGATCCAAGGTGTCAGCATTCCCGGAGTCTGGGCGCCTTGTCCGGGCGCTATTAATGCGAGCATGGCTCAGATTTTAGGTGAGTGCGTTCTTTACTACCTAGTACCGCAGCCTTTTACTTTTGAGTTAGTTGCGTGTTACGAGCCACACCTGAGCGCAATGCGCTGCTACATCTACTTTGCTGGCAGGTGGTCGGATGATCGGTTCGTGCGTTTGCACTGGCGTTGCGGCATCGAAAATTCTGCGGAAAGAATGTCCCCAGTTTTCATCGGGCAAGGTAAATGGCGTTTGCGATTTAGAAGAGTTAAGTAATAACAACAATCCGCGTTCTGAACCAGCTTCAATAAATACCGTAAGGCTGCGCTTTTCACCATCTTGCCAGTGATCTTCGTGCATCTCATGGCCGCCAAGTGAGAACCAAGCGATATCTTTTCGTTTCGTCCCAGCATCAACAGCGCCAGTAAAGAATTCGTGAGCTACGCCCTCAAGATACTGCTTTCTAATATGCGAAAGTTCAGAAGCTGCTTCAAGTAGATCTGCTTCATCTTCATTTAGATTCCATTTATTTGCCCAACCACCCATAAAGTTTTCTTCACTATCTTCCATTAGGGGAGTCATATCTCTTGGAAGTGAGTAACCGTTATTGGATCCGTTCTGAGATCTTCCGATCTCATCACCCATATTTAACATTGGAACACCTGAAGAAAGTAATAAAGTCGCCAACATCGACTTCTTTAATTGGTGGCGGTGGGTATTAATCAGAGGATCATCAGTTGGGCCTTCAACACCTAGGTTCCATGAGCGATTATCGTTATTGCCATCGGCGTTATTTTCTAAATTGGCATCGTTATCTTTCTGGTTATACATAACGAGATCGGCCAAAGTAAAGCCATCATGTGCTGCAATAAAGTTAATGGAAGAAGTAGGCCCGCGATAGTAGAAAATGTCGCTTGAACCACTGATACGCGATGCGATATCGGCAACGCCTTCTCCGTAACCGCGCGCTAAATCACCCAACCAGAATTGGCGGACTGAATCTCGATAAGCATCGTTCCATTCGCGCCAGGGATGTGGGAAGTCACCGAGTGAATACCGGGTTACATCCCATGGTTCAGCGATCATTTTAAAGTTACGCAGAACTGAATCAGATTCGATAGCCGACATAAGTGAGGAGTTAAAGGCGGTGTGGCTGGTGTAGAGCGCCGTAGCTAGATCAAATCTGAATCCATCAACGCCGATTACTTCTACCCACCAGCGAAGTGAATCAATAATGTGGCGAACCGCATGCGGGTTACTGCTAGCTAAGGTATTTCCACAACCGGTGACATCAATGTAATTGCCCTGGCCATCTTGGCGATACCAAGCTTTATTGTCTATTCCCTTAAAGGAAAGGGTTGGCCCACCGACTCCACCTTCTGCGGTGTGGTTATAAACAACATCAAGAATGACTTCAATATCGTTCTCATGTAAACGATCAACTGCTTCTTGCAGTTCGGTAATCGGATCGGAAGTTGCTGCATATGCGCCATGTGGTGCAGTGAAGGCAATTGCGTTATAGCCCCAATGATTTTTGCGACCACGATCCCAAATAGTAGGTTCTGTTAAATAAGAATGAATTGGCAAGAGTTCAAGTGCGGTCACACCTAACTTCTTTAGGTGTGCAATGGTGCTGGGATGGCCCAGTGCTTTATATGTTCCACGCTCTTCGGCTGGGATCGCTTCATTCTTTGCAGTAAAGCCCTGGACGTGCGCTTCGTAAATTAAAGTATTTGCCCAAGGCACAAGTGGGCGATGTATCTCGCGCACCGCGTGGTTTGTAACGACTGAATAAGGAACGTGTCCTGCGCTATCGCGATCATCGCGCACCGTGTTATCACCGCTACCGATTCCATCACTTGCTACATGCCCATAAATTTCTGGGACGTATTCCAACTGGCCATCTAATTGGTGTGTATATGGATCGATAAGTAATTTTGCGGCGTTAAAGCGCACACCATTTTCTGGTTGCCATGGACCGTAAACGCGATAGCCGTAACGTTGCCCGGCTTTAACGCCAGCTAAGTAGCCATGCCAGATTGGCCCGTTGCGATGTGACATCGCAAAACGAGTTTCAACTAACTTGCCATTGACCTCATTGAAGAGGCAGAGCTCAATGGCATCTGCAGCGTTTGACCAGATAGCGAAGTTAGCGCCACCTTCGGTGAGAGTTGCACCGAGCGTGCGGGGATCGGCTGGGAGCATGGACTACCGAGCCTTGCGGAGATAGTCGAAGAACATGGCCCTATCTTGCCCTGCAAGTCTTTCTTTTGGCTAACTAGACGGGCGAGATTCTGGCGAATTATGAAAACTATTTCTGCAGCGCTTAATAGAACAAGTCCAGGAAGCAGATCAACGCTGCGCTTTAAGAACCAAGGGGTGCCATTTCTTAACATCCACTTGATCGAATCTTTTCGGCTGCGGTTATTTATCGGATCAATCTGCACTTCGCCAATCTCATACCCACGTTGAGTTAAGAGATTGGCATATTGTGCAGCGATAAATTGGTGGCCCAGTTTGCTTGGATGCATGCGATCAACATGCCATTTTTCGCGCGCGTAAATATCTTGAAGCGAGCGAGTCTCCATCAGAACTGCACCAAAAGTTTTGCCAAGTTCGCGAGTTGCAGCGTTTACTGCGGCAACTCTGCGACGACAGATACGTCCAATCAAATATGGCATCGGAACAATCTTGGTTGGATCATGCAGTTCAAGCAGCATAATCGTGCAACCCCTAGAAACTAGCTCGAGCAAAGTCTTCCGTAAGTTTTCTGCAAACTTTTGTGGGTTGAAGTTACTGCGCAACAGATCATTTCCGCCCACAACGACGGCCACTAAATCAGGGTTATGCACGAGAATTTTTGGCAGTTGGACTTCCAGCACTTCTGCAGATTTCGCTCCGGGACGAGCAGCATTTATGAAGATCAGTGGCTCTTCAAAAGATTTAGCGAGGTGATAGCTCCACCCCAAGTTATTGCCTTTGCCATCTGAGTCTCCAACGCCAGATGCCGCACTGTCACCGATTACCGCAAAGGTCAGTGGCGCAGCCATGGTTACGCCGCCCGCAGAGTCTGGATATTTGGTTTTTTACCAAGTGAGAGCATCTGCGAAATAGTTGAGGACCAAGGGAAGTTCTCTGCTTGATGATGGCAACGGCTGCGCAGAGTCTCATCTGTTTTCAGACGGGCAATGACTTTCTCAATTGCATCAGCAAAATCTTTTCCATTATTTGCAGCGACCTGGCCAACAAAGTCATTGGAGTTGGTTAATAGAAACTCACCTACGGCGCTGGTATTTGAGGCAACAACGGGAGTACCACTGGCTAGAGATTCCAGAGCTGATAGGCAGAAGGTCTCAATTGGTCCAGGTGCAATCGATACATCTGCAGATGCAATAACTGATGCTAGGTACTTCTTATCTGAGATATATCCCAGAAAAGTTACTGGAATATCACGGGAAGATTCATAAAGTTTCTTATGTAGTGGACCTGTGCCAACATAAATTAATCGTGCATTAACACCACGTTGCAATAGCTCGCGCAGCGCTTGGATAGAACGCTCAGGCTTCTTCTCGGGGGAGAGTCGGCCGCAGTGCACCAAAAGTATTTCGCCACCCTTTAGCAACTTAGTCCGTAACTCTAAATCGCGATTTTTTGGTGAGAAGGTCTTTAGATCAACGCCCAGCGGAACTTGAACTAAGTTTTGACTTCGGATCGCAACAAATTCAGATGAAGCAAATTTTGTTGTTGCAATTACATAATCAAAAGAGTTTGAGAGTCGCTGATTGTGCCAAGCCACAAAACGCTTAGCCGAGAATGGAAGATAAGTCTTAATCAGTCCACGCAAGGTTTCGTGACTAAACACAAGCGTTGTGATCTTGCGTGACTTGGCCCAACGGCCAACGCTGGAAAGCGTAAATCGATCTGATACTTCGATGCGATCTGGCGATAGCGCTAACAACATATTTCGTATCTGGCGATTAGATCTAATTATTCGATAGCCACCAGTGAAAGGGATCATGAATGAGGGAACAGTGATTCTGATTCCGTGTGGAGTTTTCTCATGGTGCAATCCTGCGCCCGGAACTATGTAAGTAAATTCGTGGCCTTGGTTTATATATCCAGTACCAAGGTTATGAAGAGTGGTCTTTATTCCACCTGACTTAGGGCCATAGAAATTGGCGATGTGGATAATTTTCATGCGACCAAATCTTTCTGTGATGCAACAGCGCGGATAGTCTCTCGATAACGTTCAATAAGCTCTTCATTTATTCGATCCCATGTTCGGTGTTCTACGGATTTACGTGCAGCTTCTTCCATTAAATCCCGAGCTGGATGCTCGGCAAGAGTGAAGACAGATTCGAGAAGTTCATGTGCGTTGGCAGTGTCGATTAATAGCCCAGTCTTGCCGTGTTCAATGAGATCAGTTGGCCCACCGCTATCAGGTCCGACAACAACTGTTCCAGAGGCAAGTGATTCTTGGATCGCTTGGCAGAAAGTTTCATGTTTACCTGTGTGAACAAATACATCTAGAGCCGCAACGTAGCGAGCCAAGTCGCCACCTGCTTGGTATCCAACAAAGATCGCATTTGGAAGATCGTTCTCTAACTTAGCGCGAGCAGGACCGTCACCGACAATTACCAATTGGAAATCTGGATGGCGATCTATAACTTCCAAGTCACTAACGCGCTTTTCATTGGCAAGCCGGCCAACATAACCCACTAAATATTTAGGTGAAGGTTTGCGCCCGCGAGTAGTTAGAAGTTCATTGCGGAACCCTGCATCAAATTTGGCAGGTTGGAAGTTGTCGATGTTTACTCCACGTTGCCAGAGCTTGACGTTCTGAACGCCAGATTTTTCTAGGTCGCGGCAAGCCCAAGAAGATGGAGCGAGAGTTAAATCGGTTGTCGAGTGAATGCGTGCGACCCAGCGCTTTAAAGTTGCGTGGGCGATAGTTAATCCATAGTGACGAGCAAAGCCTGCGATATCTGTCTGATAGACCGAAACTGTAGGAATTCCGGCCTTCTTCGCTAGTCGTGCAACGTAATGACCTAAGAAAATTGGTGAGGCGAGGTGAATTACGTCGGGTGCAAAACCTTCGATAAATGGTTCAAGCGTTCTTTGTGGCAGACCCATCGGAATCAACTTCTTCATATCAATACTTGGGACATGCTTGATTTTATATCCGCAATACTCCTTGGGCGCGTTTTCGCTTTCAGGTGCGATAACCAGCACTTGATGGCCTTGGGATCTGCAGAATTCCAGCAGGCGCAACACAGAGTTGGTTACGCCATTTACTTGCGGCAGAAATGCCTCGGTTACAACGAGGATTCGTAGCGCGCCCGCCTCTTTGACATCCATCATGGGTTGAAGGCTGAAGGTTAAAACCGACTTAACGGAACCTGTGAGGTTAAGTGTTGGCAAAGGAAAGATGAAGTATTGGTTTAGGGTTTTTGCACTAGCGGAGGAGGCTACTGGTCGGTAACATCTGCGCTATGAAGATCGCCGTATGCGTAAAGCAGGTTCCCGATTCATGGGCCGAGAAGAAGATGGTCAATGGAGTACTCGATCGCGAAAGCGTTGATGCAGTACTTAATGATCTAGACGAATATGCCGTTGAAGAAGCGCTGCGTATCGCCGAAGCGCACGGTGGCAATGAAGAAGGTGGCGCGCATACCGTCACGGTGATCTCAATGGGACCAGAACGCGCAACCGAAGCTGTTCGTAAAGCGCTCTCCATGGGAGCAAACGATGCGATTTTGGTAACGGATGGCGCGCTCGCAGGTGCAGATGCGCTCGCAACTTCAGCAGTGCTTGCCAAGGTAATTGCAGATGGCGGATATGACTTAGTTATTTGCGGAACCGAATCAACTGATGCGCGTATGAGCGTTGTACCAGCGATGATCAGCGCTCGCCTCGGTTGGGCGCAATTAACTTTCGCATCGAAGGTGACAGTAGATCCAGCAGGATCAGTTTCAATCACTCGCGTTACCGAAGCCGGTGTTGATGAGATCTCTGCCGCTTTCCCTTGCGTTATAAGCGTTGTCGAAAAGATCAACGAACCGCGCTACCCATCATTTAAAGGAATCATGGCTTCCAAGAAGAAGACTATTGAGCAAAAAGATTTAGCAGCGGTCGGAGCAAGTGCACAAAGCGCTTGGTCACAAGTAAATGATGCAACACCTCGTCCGCCTCGTGCTTCAGG
The DNA here is from genome assembly GCA_041158325.1 of Actinomycetota bacterium. Taxonomy (GTDB): domain Bacteria; phylum Actinomycetota; class Actinomycetes; order Nanopelagicales; family Nanopelagicaceae; genus Planktophila. The sequence continues at coordinate 9,805 of JBEBBQ010000100.1, forward strand.
TATAAAAGTTAACGATGAAGGTAACGGCGGCGAAGCGCTAGTTAACTTCCTAGCAGAGAAGAAGTTGATATGAGCAACGTATTTATCCTCGCTGATTTTTCAGGAGATAAGGCCACCAAAACCACTGCAGAGCTAGCTACCGCAGGTGCGCGAATTGGTTCAGTAACCGCTGTTGTTTTAGCAGGCGCGGGCAAAGGCGCAGCGCTAGCGGCAACTGTAAATCAAGGACCTATTGCAAATGTTTTAGTGCTTGAATCAGATGACTTTGCACAATTTGGTGTTGCTGCATCAGCGGATGCACTGGCTAATTTGATTAAGGAAAAGTCACCAGCTGCTGTATTGATCGCATCTCATGCATTCGGCAAAGAGGTTGCCGCGCGCGTATGCGTACTAACCGAATCCGGAATCATTACCGATGCTGTTGATGTTGCCGCAGATGGCACCGCAACACAGTTGGTATTTGGCGGATCGACAACCGTTCACTCAAAGGTTTCACACGGAACACCAATCATCACCGTGCGACCAAATAGCGTAGAAGCTGATTTAACTGCAGCTTCCCCAGCAGTTGAAAACGCAACTGCAGCGATTTCAGATACTGCAAAGAAAGCAAAAATTTCTTCTTCTCAGCCACCTGTAAAGGGTGGACGACCTGAGTTAACAGAAGCAAATATTGTTGTTTCCGGTGGACGCGGAACAAATGGCGATTTTAGCTCTGTCGAAAAATTTGCCGACGAACTCGGCGCAGCAGTTGGCGCATCACGCGCGGCTACTGATGCTGGCTGGTATCCACACTCACATCAAGTGGGACAGACTGGCAAGACAGTTAGCCCACAGCTATATGTAGCTTGCGGAATTTCAGGTGCGATCCAACACCGCGCAGGTATGCAGACCTCTAAGACAATCGTTGTCGTAAATAAAGATCCCGAAGCCCCGCTATTTGATATCGCAGATTTCGGCGTGATCGGTGATCTCTTCAATGTATTGCCGCAGGCTACGCAGGGAATCTTGGCGAAAAAGAGTTAATTACTGAGGTCAACTAGACTGCTCCAATGAGCGTCTACCTTGACCATGCGGCAACTACGCCGATGGCTGATGCTGCAATTGCAGCGATGACTAGCTCGCTTTCGAAAATCGGCAACCCTTCTTCGCTTCACACCCAAGGTCGCGCAACTCGTAAAGATGTTGAAGATGCCCGCGAAGTTATCGCTAAAGCAGTCGGCGCCCAGCCATCCGAAATTATCTTCACTGGCTCTGGCACTGAGGCAGATAACGCAGCGATAAAAGGTTTATTTTGGAAATCCGGCAAGAAAGTAATTGTAATTAGCGCAGTAGAACACCACGCAGTTCTCGATCCAGCGCGGTGGTTAGCCGAACATGAAGGCGCTGAAGTTATTGAGATACCTGTAAATAAAACTGGCTTGATCGATCTAGATTTCCTTAAAGATTTAGTGGCAAAGCGTGGCAATGAGATCGCGCTGATTTCAGTCATGCATTCCAATAACGAGACCGGCGTCCGTCAGCCAGTTGGCGATGTTGTAAAGATCGCTGGAGATATTCCAGTTCATACAGATGCGGTGCAATCATTTACCAAGACCCCACTTTCATATAAAGAACTTGGTGTGACATCAATGGCGTTAAGTGGGCATAAAGTTGGCGGACCACATGGCATCGGCGTTCTTGTATTGCGTCGCGCATACGAGATCCCGGCGCTTTTGCACGGCGGGGGACAAGAGCGCGAAATTCGCAGCGGAACTCTTAACGCCCCTTCGATCGTTGCTTTTGCGGCAGCCGTAGAAAAATCAAATTATGAAGCAGGCCGCGTTGCCGCACTGCGCGATCGCTTTGAAGCTGGCGTGCGCGCGGCAGTACCTGATGCTTATATAAATGGTGTTGATGCGCCGCGTTTACCAGGAATAACAAATGTAACTTTTCCCGGAACGCAGAGCGATTCACTTCTGTTGCTTATGGACTCAGAGAAAGTCTCTTGCTCAACTGGAGCTGCCTGTAGTGCTGGCGTGCATCGCCCGAGCCATGTTTTGCTCGCAATGGGACATACCGAGATAACTGCGCAATCTTCACTACGCTTTTCCTGCGGAGCAACATCTACAGAAGCAGATATTGATTTCGCACTTTCGGTACTACCAACCGTTATCAATCGCGGTAGAGCGGCGGCAGCGAAGTGAAGATAATCGCAGCAATGAGCGGTGGCGTTGATTCAGCAGTTGCTGCTGCGCGCGCCGTTGAGGCAGGCCACGAAGTAATTGGTGTGCACTTAGCGCTGGCATCAAATCCGCAGAAGTACCGCTCTGGTGCGCGTGGTTGTTGCACCATTGAAGATTCACATGATGCTCGTCGCGCCGCTGACAAAATTGGTATTCCTTTCTATATCTGGGATATGGCCGAAGAATTTCACCAGGGCGTTGTAGAAAACTTCCTCTCCGAATATGCCGCAGGTCGCACCCCAAATCCATGTCTGCGCTGCAACGAGAAGATTAAATTTGCCGCAGTGCTAGATCGTGCAAAGGCGATGGGCTTTGATGGAGTTGTTACTGGACACTATGCGCGCACCCAAGAAGGTCCGATGGGCCGAACTCTGCACCGCGCCATTGATCCACTAAAAGATCAATCGTATGTTTTGGCAGTTCTCAATACTGAACAGATAAGCGGCGCGATATTTCCACTTGGCGATACCGAAAAAATTGATATCCGCATTGAGGCCGAAGCGCGTGGTTTAGCTGTTGCCCAGAAACCAGATAGCCACGATATTTGTTTCGTTCCATCTGGTGATAATGCAGGTTGGTTGCGTGATCGCTTGGGTAGTGAAACAGGTCCAATTGTTGATCAATCAGGTACCAAGATCGGCGAACATAAAGGCGCATATACCTACACAATCGGCCAACGCAAAGGCTTGGGTCTTACCGTTCCAACCGCTGATGGATCGCCACGCTTTGTTCTAAAAATTGAACCAGTGACAAACACTGTTGTTGTTGGATCACGTGAAGAACTTGCGGTTAGCCAATTACAAGGCGAGAAAACTATTTGGTGTGGTCCGGCTGTAGATGAGAAACCACTTCGCGGTTTTGTTCAGGTTCGCGCACATGGCGCACCGCTAGATTGCACTTATTACTACGCAGATGGCCGCTTAATTGCCGATCTTGATAAGCCGCTACTTGGTATTGCCAATGGCCAAGCGATGGTTATTTATGATGGTGATCGAGTGGTGGGTTCAGCAACAATTTGCGAGAGCGCATGAGCAACCAAGCACGCCACCGAATTACCGAGTTAACAAACGAGATCCGTGATCACCAATTTAAATATTATGTTTTAGACGCCCCAACAATTACTGATGCAAAATTTGATGCTTTATTGAAAGAACTTGGCACCTTAGAGGCCAAGCATCCTGAGCTCTTGGCGCCAGATTCACCATCTCTTGGCGTTGGCGGAGGATTTGCAACAACTTTTGAGCAACACGATCACATCGAAAAGATGATGAGCCTTGATAACGTCTTTGATACCGAAGAACTAACCGCTTGGTTTGATCGGGTTGAGAAGGAGATCGGTGCAACTTCTTATCTCTGCGAGTTAAAGGTAGATGGCCTGGCCATCAACTTACTCTTCGAAGATGGCCAGTTAACTCGCGCGCTCACCCGCGGTAACGGTGTTACAGGTGAAGATGTGACCCTTAATGTTAAAACCATTAAGGGTTTGCCGCATTCGCTTGCAGGGAAGAAAGTGCCTTCACGCATTGAAGTTCGTGGTGAAGTCTTCTTCCCGCTCGCCGCCTTCCAAGAGTTAAATGATGGTTTAGAAGAATCCGGTAAGTCACTCTTTGCCAATCCACGTAATGCTGCCGCCGGATCACTGCGCCAGAAAGATCCACGAATCACGGCAGCTCGTCCGCTCAGCGTTGTTGTGCACGGTATCGGTGCGCGTGAAGGCCTGACATTTACCGAGCAATCTGCAGCATATGAAACTTTGAAAGGTTTGGGCCTACCAACAAGTGAACGCTTTAAAGTCTGCGGTTCGCGTGCAGAAGTCGAGAAGTTTATTGAGTACTACAACGAGCATCGCCACGATGTAGAACACGAGATTGATGGCGTTGTTATCAAAGTAGATTCGATTGCAGAACAAGAAAAACTTGGCTTTACTTCACGCGCTCCAAAATGGGCGATTGCCTTTAAATATCCGCCTGAAGAAGTCACCACAAAGTTATTAGATATCAAGGTCAGCGTTGGTCGTACTGGTCGAGTAACACCGTTTGCATACATGGAGCCGATAAAAGTTGCGGGTTCAACTGTTACAAATGCGACTCTGCATAATGCACAGGAGATCGAACGCAAAGGTGTGTTAATTGGCGATGTTGTAATAATTCGCAAAGCCGGCGATGTCATCCCAGAAGTCCTTGGTCCAGTCCTTGATAAGCGCACCGGCACCGAGCGCGCCTTTGTAATGCCAACGCAATGCCCTGATTGCGGATCTGCGCTGCGCGCAATCACTGAAGGCGATGTTGATATTCGCTGTCCAAATACCCAAAGCTGTCCGGCACAGTTACGGGAGCGTATTTACTACATCGGCTCACGCGCCGCCCTAGATATCGATGTCATGGGATATGAAGCCGCCAATGCGTTATTAACCGATTCGGTCATCGTTGATGAATCAGATTTGTTTAGCCTTACCGCAGAAAAGTTAATGGCTTCAGAATTCTTTACCAAGAAGGATGGCAGCGCAGGAAAGAACATTGAAAAGTTAATTGCCGCCCTCGAGGAGGCCAAGTCACGTCCGCTTTGGCGCGTAATTGTTGCGCTATCTATTCGCCACGTCGGGCCAACTGCAGCGCAAGCGCTAGCAAACACCTTTGGAGATATGCACGCGATCGCCAAGGCCAACGCAGAAGAGTTAGCCAACATCGATGGAGTCGGGGAAACAATTGCGCAATCAATAATCGAATGGTTTGCCGTTGATTGGCACCGCGAGATTGTTAAGAAATGGGAGAAGGCCGGCGTATTAATGCAGGCGCAAGCCACCACCCAGCTGCCACAAACTTTGGCGGGCCTTACCTTTGTTGTTACCGGAGGGCTAGAGAATTTCACACGCGATTCGATCGCTGAAACAATTACCGCGCACGGTGGCAAACCTGCTAGTTCCGTCTCTAAGAAAACAGATTATGTGTTGGTCGGCACAGATCCGGGATCTAAATTGGCTAAGGCGCAAGAACTTGGCGTAACCGTCATTGATGAGGCGCGCTTTTTAGAGTTACTAGAGGGGCAGGGGTAGTCTGTACCCATGATCAACCAATCAGCTATGACAAACCTGGCATCTGAATACGCACGCGAACTCCCAGCCTCACCTGTGGCATTTGGAGTCGGAACCTTTATCGTATTTGTAATCTGTCTTTATCTCGTACTTCGTCTTGATAAATAACAAGCGCTAAATAGAGAACATTTATTTTGGCAAAGATCGCTATCTACGGCGGAACATTTGACCCGATTCATTTAGGGCACCTTCATGTTATTACCGAGATATTAAAGCGAGATATTGCAGATCGAATTTTATTGGTGCCAGCAGGTCAACCACGTCTGCGAGACCAAGAACCTGTTGCAGCAGGGCCTGATCGTCGCGCAATGTGCGAGGCCGCGTTAAAAGATTTAGCTCCTGAGATTGCCAGCCGTGTAGAAGTAAATCCAATTGAAATCTTGCGATCTGGTCCGAGCTACAGCATCGATACCGTGGAAGCGGTAGCCCAGACTTATCCGGGAGATGAAATACTTTTGATTTTAGGCACAGATGCCTTTAGCAAGTTAGAAGATTGGCATCGCAGTAAAGAATTACAGGATATGGTCGACTTCATTGTTATCGATCGCCCCGACTTTCCAGGTTCGCCGAACTTGGATATCAACGCGCTCAACGTATCTGCAACTGCGGTACGCGCTGGTGAGATAGAAAACGTTTCACCGCAGGTAGCCGCTTATATAAAGGAGCACAACCTCTATGCCCGCAAGTAAGAGCGTAACCGAGCTAACTCAAGTAGCAGCTCGTGCTGCCGCTGAAAAATTTGGTACAGAGATGATCGCTATTGATCTTTCAGATCAGATGGTTCTCTCCGAAGTATTTCTAATTATTACCGGTGCAAATATTCGCCAGGTCGATGCCATTGCAGATGAGGTCGAAGAAAAACTCCGTTTGATTGGCGAGAAGCCGGCCCGCCGCGAAGGTACTGACGAGTGGGTATTGCTCGATTACTCAGATCTGGTTGTACATATCCAAAGTAGCGAACTACGCCGTTATTACATGCTGGATCGCCTCTGGAATGATTGCCCAACAATTGACCTCGATGTCGTAAAGGAAACTGCGGCAGATGGCAGGTAAGAACAATCGAATTCTGCTCTGGCGCCATGGCCAAACAGATTGGAACGTTGTAAACCGTTTTCAGGGTCACTCTGATATCGAGTTAAATAACGTTGGAATTTATCAGGCACAGCTTGCTGCACCGATTATTGCGGGTATGGAACCAACTGCAATTTTAAGTAGCGATCTTTCACGTGCTCGCGTTACCGCTTCAAAACTTAGCGAGATCGTGAATATGGAAGTACTAGTGGATGAGCGTCTTCGTGAAACTAACGGGGGACACTGGGAAGGTAAGACCGGTGCTGAAAACCGTGCAGCAGATTTGGAAAATTTTGTTCGCTGGATCGATGGCAACGATAACCCGGCAGGAACTATTGGAGAACGTCGTAGCGAAGTTGCAGCACGTGCAAGTGCTGCCATCGATGAGTTTCTAGGTGATAAAGAGAATCAATTAATTGTTGTTGCAACGCACGGCGGTACTGCGCGTTGTCTGATCGGTCATTATCTACATCTACCGATGGCGCATTGGGGAAAGATTGGCGGGCTTTCCAATGCGCGTTGGTCTATTTTGCAGACTAGCCCTAAGGGTTGGCACTTAGCCGAACATAACGCTGGTTCGATCCTAGAACCAGTATTCGGTGAAGAATCTGGCGCTGATGTGCCAGATCACGTGCGCTAGAGTTATCCTCTCGTACAACACGGGGATATGGCGCAGTTGGTAGCGCGCTTCCATGGCATGGAAGAGGTCAGGGGTTCGAATCCCCTTATCTCCACACTTCAGTTAAAAGTAATTTCTCATATCTAAGGTAGGAAAAATGTCTAGCGTCACCACAATTCCACGAGGTTGGGATGCAAAGGATCTTGGCGACCTCTCTGGAAAAACTTTTCTAATAACAGGCGGTACTAGCGGTATTGGTAAAGAGACTGCCCTCGAACTTGCGCGTGCTGGCGCTCACGTAACAATCACGGCACGTAATGCGGCAAAGGGCGCAGCAGTTGTCGCCGAGATTGCTAAAGAACGCGTTGACTTTAAATTACTGGATCTAGCCGATCTATCTTCAGTAAAGAGCTTTGCTAAAGAATTTGCTAAGCCTGTTGATGTATTGATTCTTAATGCCGGCGTTATGGCTACGCCATTTTCACTAACTAAAGATGGCTTTGAAATGCAGATGGGCACTAATCACTTGGGCCACTTCGCACTTGCCGGCTTGCTGCACAAACAAATTGGCACCCGTATCGTGGCGGTCTCATCACAGATGCATCGCGCGGCTCGTGTTTCCGGAATGAGTGCCGATGATCTTCGTAATCGCGCACGCGGAATTGGTGCATATAACCCTTGGTCGGCATATGCCTTAAGTAAGTTAGCAAACCTACTTTTCATCCATGAATTTGAACGTCGCAGCAACCGAAACAATTGGAATATAGAAGCAGTGGCTGCACATCCAGGATATGCCGCAACGGGTTTAATTAACGGTTCAACTAACGGTGAATCTGTGCAAGATCGCGCCGGTGCACTTGCCAATGCGCTATTTGCACAAAGCGCTGCTCGAGGTGCGCTTCCTACTCTCTGTGCCTCAACTTTCCCGGGACTTTATGGCGCCTCATATATTGGCCCAGATGGATTTATGGAGATGCGTGGCAATCCAAAGATCACCCGTGCCGCCGCAATTGCATATGACCAACAGTTAGCGGCGCAATTATGGAGCGTTAGCGAAGAATTGACTGGCGTTACTTGGGGCTAAAGCCCGATAAACTTCTCAGATGACCACTCCACGCGATGAACAAACGCATGCTGCGTATGACTTCGCCTATGTACAAGAGAAGTGGCTGCCAGTTTGGGACAAGTTAGAGCCATTTAAATCAGGTCGCGCAGATGATCAGCGCCCTAAGAAATATGTCTTGGATATGTTCCCATATCCATCAGGTGATCTACATATGGGTCATGCTGAGGCGTATGCACTTGGCGATGTAATCGCGCGTTACTGGATCCAAAAAGGATTTAACGTCATGCACCCAATCGGGTGGGATGCCTTTGGTCTACCTGCTGAAAACGCTGCCATTAAGCGTAATGAAGATCCCCGTATTTGGACTTATGAAAATATTGCAACGCAGAAAGCATCGATGCGTCGCTATGCCTGTTCTTTCGACTGGGATCGCGTCTTTAATACTTGCGATCCTGAGTACTACAAATGGAACCAATGGTTATTTATCGAACTTCACAAGCGTGGTCTTGCTTACCGTAAAGATAGCGCCGTTAACTGGTGCCCTGGTTGCCAGACCGTTCTTGCCAACGAGCAAGTAGTAGCTGGCCTCTGCGAACGTTGCGACACAGCAGTAACCAAAAAGAAGTTGAATCAGTGGTATTTCAAGATCACCGATTACGCCGATCGTTTGCTCGATGATATGAAAGAGCTCGAAGGTAAATGGCCTGACAAAGTTTTAACGATGCAGCGCAACTGGATCGGTCGCTCACAAGGCGCCAACGTTAACTTCGTAATTGAAGGGCGCTCTGAGCCAGTAACTATCTACACAACTCGTCCCGATACTTTGTACGGCGCTACCTTTATGGTCGTCGCCGTTGATTCTGAACTCGCGGCAGAACTTGCCAGTGGCACACCTGCAGAAGGTGAATTTAAAACTTATCTTGATTCAGTAAAGGCCGCCTCTGATATTGATCGCTTAGCAACTGATCGCCCAAAGAGCGGTGTCTTCTTGCAGCGTTATGCGATCAACCCAGTAAATGGTGAGAAGTTACCGATCTGGGCCTCTGATTATGTTTTAGCTGATTATGGCACCGGTGCAATCATGGCCGTTCCTGCACATGATCAACGTGACTTAGATTTCGCCCGCGCTATGAATCTTCCAGTGCGCGTGGTTGTGCAAAGCGATGAAGAAGATCCATCAGTTTCTGGAGTTGCAACAACTGGCGATGGAAAGTTAATTAATTCGGCGTCTCTCAACGGTCTAAATAAAACAGATGCAATAGCTGTAATTAATAAGCAGTTAGAGGCTGATGGTTTAGGAAAGTCTGCCCGCAATTACCGTCTGCGCGATTGGCTGGTTTCACGTCAGCGTTATTGGGGTACACCAATTCCAATCGTTCACTGCGAAAAGTGCGGCGAAGTTGCCGTACCTGCAGATCAGCTACCACTTACTCTTCCCGATGCTAAAGGTCTTGATCTAAAGCCCAAGGGTCAATCACCACTTGCCGCAGCAACTGATTGGGTAAATACAACTTGCCCAACATGCGGTGGAGCAGCGCTGCGCGATACCGACACCATGGATACCTTCGTAGATTCTTCTTGGTACTTCTTGCGCTATCCATCATCTACCAATCACAACGAACCTTTCTCGCGCGCCGATATCGATACCTGGTTGCCAGTTGATCAATATGTGGGCGGTGTAACCCATGCGATCTTGCACCTGCTTTATTCACGCTTCTTTACCAAAGTTCTACATGACATCGGAATGCTCGGTTTTACCGAACCATTTACCCGCCTGCTAAATCAAGGCATGGTAGTTATGGACGGTTCTGCGATGTCTAAATCTCGCGGCAACTTGGTTCGCCTATCGGATGAATTAGAAAACCACGGCGTCGATGCGATCCGTTTATCGATGGTCTTCTCAGGTCCGCCTGAAGATGATGTCGATTGGGCCGATGTTTCACCATCTGGTTCAGTTAAATTCTTAAGCCGTGCTTGGCGTTTATCTGGCGATGTAACTTCAAAGCCAGGCGTCGACTTCGCAACTGGAGATATCGCACTTCGTAAAGCAACTCATAAAGCATTGCACGATGCGGCATTTGCTGTTGAATCTTTCCGCTTTAACGTTGCTATCGCCCGCGTCATGGAGCTAGTAAATGCAACGCGTAAAGCGATTGATTCAGGGCCAGGAGCTGCAGATCCTGCAGTTCGTGAAGCGGTGGAAGCAATTGCGATCATGCTCTCACTGGTTGCGCCATTTACTGCAGAGGAAATGTGGGAGCGCCTAGGCCATAAACCAGCGATTGCAACTGCCGGATGGCCAGTTGTGGATGAAAAACTACTTGTTGCCGATGCTGTTGAAGCGGTTATTCAAATCAATGGCAAGATCAAAGAGCGCATTGCGGTTCCACCAACAATTACCGATGCGGAAATTGAAGCGTTAGCGCTAGCCCACCCAACAATTGCCGCTGAGTTAAACGGTACAACGCCAAAGAAAGTTATTGCGCGCGCGCCAAAGATCGTCAATATCGTTATTTAGCCACAGCCTGCTTACTTTCCTAAAAAGAAAAGATTTAGCCCAGCACAATCTGGGCCATGAATTCCATATTTGAAAACCTCCGCTCTTGGTGGAGCCATATCTCTTTCACTTCGCCCCAGAAACGCTCACTCTTAGCGCTCTCTGCAATTGTTGTCGCAACATCGGCCTTCTTTGTTGTGCGCGGCACGTCACAAGAAATTGAAGTTGTTGCCCCTGAACTAACGATGACAGAAAGCGTTGCGCAAGTAACTGTCGATGTCGCAGGCGCTGTTGTAAATCCCGGCGTGTATTCACTGCCCATTAATTCGCGGGTAATTGATGCGATCAAAGCTGCCGGCGATACCGTCAAGGGCGCAGATGTTTCCGATATCAATCTGGCGCGTGTTATTAAAGATGGCGAACAGGTTTATATCTATCCACCACAAAACTATTCACAAAAAGGTAGCGGCTCCGTTCGCGTCTCACCACAGCGAGCCAAAGCCAGGGTCACCGGTCCTATCTCGCTAAATCGGGCAAGTGCAAAAGAGTTGGAATCACTTGAGGGCATCGGCCCAGTACTTGCGGCGCGGATCGTCGCTTATCGAAAAGTAAATGGCCCATTTCTAACAGTCGAAGATCTGCTCAAAGTTTCAGGCATCGGCACTGCAAAGTACGGACAATTTAAAGAGAAGTTACGCGTCTAATTGATTACCGCGCCTTAGCTTTAGGAGGCGCGGTTTGGATTGGAGCACTTACACAAAGTTGGATGGCGCCGTGGCGAATTTCTCTCGGCGCTATCTGCTTTGTTGCGCTGGCCCTTTCACAGAAAAAGCGCCGCATAATTGTTCTGGTTGTTGCACTCACCTTGGGTTCGGTTGTTATGTCGATGCGCCAGCAGAGTCTGGAATCAAGTGCGGTCGCCAATTACTTTCAAAGTACCGCTCAAGTAAGAGCGATAGTAACTACCGATCCACAGCGCACTGCAAAGCGAGTTAGCGGGCAGAACTTTTTGCCACCGAGCTTTAGTTTTCTGGCTTCACTGCGGCAGATTGCAGGTGGCGCTGGCCAATTCAATCTGCGAACCCCAGTGCGAATAATTACTTCCGATAAGAACGTTGTTGGCCTGCTTCCCGGTCAGCGCATTTCCTTCAGCGCTAGCGTCTTGGAAAGTAAGGAAGCGCGCACTGGTGCGCTCTTAATTGCGCGCGGTGCTATCACTGCAACAACGCCAGCAAGTTCCTGGGCGAAGTCTTTAGCAGCGATTCGTTTAGGACTTCGCAACGCAAGTGGTTTAGGAGATGGCGCATCCCTTATCCCCGGAATGGTTTTGGGGGATACCTCGTTGCAGAGCGATCAATTCAAGAGCGATATGCGCAGATCTGGTTTAACGCATCTAGTTGCAGTGAGCGGTGCCAACTTTGCAATCGTTTCGGCCTTTGTCCTGTGGTGTATGCAATTTCTCTTTCGCAGTATGCGTTTTCGCATCATTGCCACCGCGATTGCACTTATCTGTTTTATCGCTTTAGTGCGTCCATCACCATCAGTTCTACGCGCTGCTGCGATGGCGGCAGTCTTACTTATCTCTTACGGAACCAGGCGCGGTGCTGATTCATTGCCGGCGTTGGGATTTGCGATCGCACTTGTTGTGGTTGGCGATCCGTGGCAGGCGCGCGAACCAGGCTTTGCACTCTCTGTTCTGGCAACAGCCGGGTTGCTGCTCTATGCCCCGCGTGTAACCAATTTCTTTGCACGCGGAGTTCCGAAGTTATTGGCACAAGCTGCCGCGCCACCGATTGCTGCCATGGTTTTCTGCGCGCCAGTAATCGTTGCTTTGTCGGGCTTTCTTTCTCCCGCATCGTTATTTGCCAATCTCTTTGCCGCACCTGCCGTTGCGCCGATAACAATTACTGGCTTTATCGCTGCACTGATTTCACCTTCCTTTCCGCAGCTTTCGACGTTACTAATTACCTGCGTTAAACCACTTGCGATCTGGATCGCCTGGGTTGCCGATTGGGCCGCGGGTTATCGAGTCTTAACTCTGCAGAAAGGTTTGATTGGCTTTCTAGTTATTGCAGTTGTAATTGCGCTCTTTTTGCTTGCGCCAAAGCGATTGGTAGTGACAGTAGTTGTTTTGGTACTGAGTCTTTCTTATCTACAACGCTTTCCTGCAGGGGATTGGCAGGTGGCCAATTGCGATATCGGACAAGGCGATGGCGCCGCTATAAATCTAGGAAATCATCGCGCGATAGTTATCGATACCGGCCCAGATCCGGAAGCGATTGATCGATGTTTAAAGCAACTCGGTGTTCGCGAAATTCCACTGTTAATCATTACTCATGGCCATGCAGATCACATCGCGGGTTGGCCGGGTGTAACCAAGGGGCGCAAGATTGGTAAGACTTGGTACCAAAATATTAATCGCGGTGCGCGTGCACAATTACAAAGCACAGCAGGCCCAGTTGATATTGAAGTCTTATGGCCAGATTCAGGTAGCTACGATCCCAATGATTCAAGTATTGCGGTACGAATTACAACTTCGGATTACACGCTCTTTGCAGGTGGCGATATGGAACCTTTATCGCAGAGTTTGATCGCATCGACAATGCGCGAAGTTGATATCTATAAAGTCTGCCATCACGGTTCGGCATATCAAGATGAGATCTTTACTCGGGCGCTCTCGCCGCAAGTTGCGATGATCAGCGTCGGCGCGGGAAATAGTTATGGCCATCCGGCGCCTGCCACCCTTGATCTATTGGCGCAGACAGGCGCTAAAGTACTGCGTACCGACAGAGATGGTGCGATCGCAATTAGCGCCCGCAACCATCGCCTAAAGGTGCGAACCAGTAGATCAAAGTTAACCTTTCTTCGCTGGGAATAACTAGTTTGGAAATTTATTAGATAAGGAGCTGTGCGATGAACGATTTCTATCTCATCCTTGGCTCTGAAGCAGCGCTGGCCGATCGCGCGCTCTCTAAAATCCTGGCACAGTTAAAAGAAGAAAAAGCTGAAGTCACAACTATCTCAGCAGGCGATGCCATCGTTGGTGATATCTCAGATGCCCTTGCGCCATCGCTATTTTCCGAACGTCGCGCCCTGATTATCAAAGATCTGCAAGATCTACCTGAAGAATCACGCGATGAAATAACTCGTTATCTGCCCGAACCTGATGCGACAACCACAGTGATCTTTCTTCATAAAGGCGGCGTAAAAGGTAAGGCGCTCCTTGATGCAATTAAGAAAATTAAGCCCGAAATAATTGCCTGCGAGCCTTTGAAGAAAGATGCCGAGAAAGAACAATTTGTTAAAGAGCTATTTTTAGATTCTGGTCGCAAGGCATCACCCGGCGCAGTTGCCGCACTTGTCGGAGCGCTCGGCGGTGATATGCGCGAGCTACAACAAGCAGTTTCCCAGATCGCACTCGATGCACCTGCTGGCGTAATTGACGAAAAGTACATCGATGAATTTCATCAAGGTCGCGTTGAGACAACTGGCTTTGACGTTGCTGATGCAACGATCGATGGCAATCTACCTTCTGCGCTAATTTCACTTCGCAGCGCAATTGAAACCGGCACAGATCCAGTGATGGTTACTTCAGCGATTGCATCCGCACTTCGCAGCCTGGCAAAAGTTTCTGGTTCTGCCAGCGGCGCAAAATCTTTTGAACTTGCCGGACAACTTGGTATGGCGCCATGGCAGATTGATAAAGCCCGTCGCCAATTACAAGGTTGGACACCGCGCGCACTTTCCAAGGCAGTTCAAGCGATCGCTCTGGCAGATGCACAGGTAAAGGGCGCTGCAACAGATCCGATCTATGCCCTCGAAAAAGCCTTGGCCACGATTACCGCCGCTCGCGCCGCTAGATAACTCTCAGATATCTCCACGCTAGGCGGGGATTTCAACCCAATTTGAGCCTGCGCCCCCTGCGCTGATAACCTACGCCTCTGCTTGATTACCAAAAGGGTCGTCATTGCTTTCAACGTTCGGAGTATTACACGTGGCAAATATCAAGTCGCAGATCAAGCGCGTTAAGACCAATAACAAGGCGCAAGCTCGCAACAAGTCTGTCTCTTCATCTGTAAAGACCGCTATTCGCAAGTTCCGCGAGGCAGTCGCAAAGGGCGATGCAGCAACAACCACGACTGAACTCCGCGCCGCTTCAAAGGCTTTAGATGTTGCAGTATCAAAGGGCGTTGTTCACCGTAACACTGCAGCAAATAAGAAGTCTTCAATGGCTAAGGCAGCAGCCAAAGCCGGCGCTCGTTAATTCTTAACACATCCAGATAAACATCCAGATAATTAAGTTAGAGGTCGCATAAGTGCCTGCAATTCCAATTGCCAAGGCTCCGCAACCGGCAGCGACCAATCCCGCGCAGATACGTAACTTCTGCATCATCGCCCATATCGATCACGGCAAATCAACGCTGGCAGATCGCATGCTCGGCATCACCGAAGTTGTAGAAGCTCGCAATATGCGCGCGCAATATCTAGATCGTATGGATATCGAACGCGAACGCGGTATCACCATTAAATCGCAAGCGGTGCGTCTGCCATGGCGCAGCGGTATCGATGGCCAGGAATACATCCTCAATATGATCGATACTCCTGGGCACGTTGACTTTACCTACGAAGTTTCGCGCTCGCTCGCTGCCTGTGAAGGTGCAGTGTTGCTCGTTGACTGCGCACAAGGAATCGAAGCGCAGACGCTGGCCAACCTTTACTTGGCGATGGAAAACAATCTCACGATCATTCCGGTTCTAAATAAAATCGATCTCCCAAATGCGCAGCCAGAAAAATTTGCTGCAGAACTTGCTCGCTTAATCGGTTGCCAACCTGAAGATTGCTTACGTGTATCGGGAAAAACTGGCGATGGCGTTGCCGAACTTCTCGA
>JBEBBQ010000101.1:0-4134 GCA_041158325.1 Actinomycetota bacterium
TTGATCGGCGCAACGCCTGAACTCTTACTTCGCCTATCCCGCGGCATGGTTACATCGCGCGTGCTTGCTGGAACGATCAGCAAAACTGGCGATGATGAAAGAGATTTGGCGCTGGCCGCATCATTGGCGCGTTCCTCTAAGGATCTCGAAGAGCATGAATACGCCGTTAGATCAGTTGCTGATGCACTAGATCCTTTCTGTACTTCAACGAATGTTCCAGAATCGCCATTTGTACTGCACTTAGCAAACGTTATGCACCTTGCAACTGATGTTACGGGTGCTTTAATTGAAAGCAAGAAGAGCGTTGATGCTTTTACAATTCTTGAAAAATTACATCCCTCTGCCGCTGTCTGCGGAACACCAACTGAAAGTGCCGCGCAACTAATCAAGGATATTGAAGGAATGCCACGTGGCCGTTACGCCGGCCCAGTTGGTTGGCTAGATGCGCGCGGTGACGGTGAAATTGGAATCGCCCTTCGCTGCGGACAGATTTCGGGAAGTGAATTACGAATCTTTGCCGGGTGCGGAATTGTGGCTGGTTCTAACCCAGAGAAAGAGTTAACTGAAAGCAACGCTAAATTTGCGCCAATGCGAAGCGCACTTTCATAAACTCTAAAGCGATTTCATCTTCTCTGCTAGCTCTTTAATCAGATCAGCATTTGCTTCACGGCTTGGAACGTTTAAAAGAACAACACTTAAACCATTAATTGGTTCGGTAACTTCCTTAACTAAATCCGAAACGCTATTGATAGATTTTGCATTAATCCCCATGGATTTTGCAATCGCTGCAGGATCTAACCCGTGTGGTGTTCCAAAAACTTCTTCAAAGCCGTCAACACCGCGTTGTGGCAGAGTTGAAAAGATTCCGCCGCCATCATTATTCACAACGAAGATCTTTAGATTTACTTGATCGTGATGAATTAACCCAGTTAAGTCATGTAAAAAAGCTAGATCGCCAAGCACTGCAATTGCCGAGCCGTGATGTGTTGCAATTCCGGTTGCCGTGGAGATATTTCCGTCAATACCGGCTAGACCACGGTTGGCATATGTAATTACCCCAGTGCGGGACGATGCAAAGGCTTCGAAATCTCTTATGGGGCGCGATGATGCAATAAATAGAGCAGTTTCTGCAGGAAGATTGGCTGCAATCTCGCGCGCAATAAGTGGCTCAGACCAGATTGAAATATCTTTCACAACTTTTGCGCTGCGTTCAGAATACTTCTGCCATTTTGCGATCCATTCGGGATCGGCTGGCGCAACATAAAGTTCGGGGAGATCGGTAAAGCGCTTATCTGCCAAGCGATCTGAATCAACTGTTGCGATACGCGGATCGATAACAAAGGTTGAGCGAGCAGATTTGATAAGTGCGTTTATAGATCTAGAAAGAGTTGTACGACCAATGACTATCACGGTATCTGGAGTTAAATCTTTAGCAATAGGTGTAGCCGTTAGAAATAAACTGGCGTGGGCGTTTGCTTGGGAAAATGTCAGAGGATCTTCACTTATTACGGGCCAGCCGAGTGATTCAATAAATGTGCTGACTGCGGCAACTTCAAGTCCTCCACGGTCGTGGCCAATAACCAATAAGCCACGAGTTGATTTACTGGCAAGAGTTCCCGCTTTTTTGCGATCAAAGATTCTTGGCGGATTTATCTTCAAGCCATCAAGCCACGCGTCGTTATCATCGCCAAGAAGTGGTTCCTCAAATTGCACATTGATATGGACTGGACCAGATTGCAGAGCATTAAGTGGGAGTTCTAGTGGGTACGCACTTCCAGATACATCAGAGAAGTATCGAACTGCTTTACCAAAGATTCGTGCTTGCTCAGTGGTCTGGTTAGCTCCTGTGCGACGAAGTTCTGCAGGACGATCTGCGGTGATTACAAAAAGTGGAATATTTGAGTGTGATGCTTCAAGTACTGCAGGGTGGTAATTCGCAACCGCTGTTCCGCTGGTGCAGATAACTGGTATAGGACGATTGCTGGCTTTTGCTAAACCGAGTGCGTAGAAAGCAGCAGTGCGTTCGTCGATACGAATATGTAACTTAATCAAGCCGCGCTTTTGAGCTGCAACGAGTGCCAGAGATAAAGGCGCGTTACGCGAACCTG
This sequence comes from Actinomycetota bacterium, assembly GCA_041158325.1. Lineage (GTDB taxonomy): Bacteria > Actinomycetota > Actinomycetes > Nanopelagicales > Nanopelagicaceae > Planktophila. Next base: position 2,109 of record JBEBBQ010000101.1, read on the forward strand.
GAGAAATAACCACGTCAGTTATTCCGGCCTCAAGAATTTGGCGAATGATTACTCGTGCAAGTTGGGTCGCTTGGTTCATGCGATGAGCTCCCAAGTTTTCATAACGCGATTCTTCCACCATTCATAGCGATCAGGTGCCACTTCAAGAGCGCCAAAATCAAGCTCAAAATCTCTTATTTCAATTTCACCGTTAACGATTGGCAAATTCGCAACGTTTGCGCTTAGAAGAGATCCGGTACCTAAACCGCAATCAAAATTTAATTCTTCAAAAGAGGCTGCTAATTGCAGCCCGTAATTTATTCCGACCGCGCTTTCTAGTGCGCTAGATACAACTACTGGAAGATTGTGGTGCTTCGCTAATTGGTGTGCGCGTTCGATTCCACCAAGTGGTTGGACTTTGAGCATCAAAATATCAATCGCACCTTCTAAATTTACTGTGAAAGGGTCGCGCGCTTTGCGCAGGACTTCATCGCCGGCAATTGGAATTTCAATAAGTAGTTTTGCTTTTAGTTCTCGGAGTTCTTCAACTGTTGCACAAGGTTGCTCCACGTATTCAAGTGGACCGATATTTTCATAAATTGATCGCAAGTTTGTAATTGCAGTTGCCACAGACCAATTACCGTTGACGTCAATACGTAACTTGGCTTTTGGGGCCAAGGTGCGAACCTTTGCCAGGCGCACTATGTCTTGGCTTAAGTTATCGCCCACTTTGACCTTGAAGGTTTCTACTCCTGGAAATGAGCTAACAATTCTTTCGATATCCGCTGGGTCGTTAAGTGCCGGGATAGTGCCGTTAACTTTTACTGACGTGCGATAAAGCTTTGGACGGGGCTTAGTTGCAGCTTCGATTGCGCATTGCAACCAAGGGACTAATTCTTCGTGTCCGTATTCAAGAAATGGCGAGAACTCTCCCCACCCTTGTGGGCCTTGCATAAGTGCAACTTCGCGATAAGTCACACCACGAAAATTGGTGCGCGTTGGAAGAGTGATTACACGAAGTGTTCCAAGGAGGTCATCAAGCATAAGAACTATGGACGCTTTGGAAACTTTCCGAAATCAGGAGCGCGCTTTTCTTTATAAGCATCGCGGCCTTCTTGACCTTCTTCGCTCAAGTAGAAGAGAAGGGTGGCATCGCCTGCAAGTTGTTGAATCCCGGCAAGGCCATCGTCGGCTGCGTTCATTGAAGATTTCAGCAAGCGAAGTGCAAGTGGAGAATTGCGCAGCATCTCGCGGCTCCATGAAACGGTTTCCGCTTCAAGTTCTTTAAGCGGAACAACAGTGTTAACCAGTCCCATGGCGAGCGCTTCTTGCGCATCGTATTGACGAGTCATAAACCAGATCTCGCGAGCTTTCTTCTGACCAACGCTTGCCGCAAGTAGACCTGAACCGTAACCACCGTCAAATGAACCAACCATCGGTCCGGTCTGACCAAACTTGGCGTTATCTGCAGCGATTGTTAAATCGCAGACAACGTGTAGAACATGTCCACCGCCGATTGCCCAACCAGCAACCATGGCAACAACTGGCTTAGGTGTGCGACGAATTTGGATTTGGAGATCTAAAACATTTAAGCGACCAATTCCCTTTTGCGCCAACGGATCTTCGCCGAGATATCCATCATCTCCACGAACACTGATATCTCCGCCAGAACAGAACGCTTCATCGCCGGTTCCGGTAAGGATGATTACGCCGACTTCTGAGTTATCGCGGGCAAGTGAGAATGCTTCTTGTAATTCAATAATTGTTTGTGGGCGAAATGCGTTGCGCACCTCTGGTCGATTGATCGCGATCTTGGCTATGCCATCGCCAACTTGATAGGTGATATCTGTAAATTTCTCTCCCCCTGCGCCGGTTGCCCAGGCAGGGATAGAACGGTTACCAAATTCACGCTTGATCGGCTTGCTCACGATTCCTCCATCTTCGACTTCGAGCGATAGCCTACGCGTGCAATGGAGCAGACGTCACAACGAGAGATTCGTGCGATAGATCCCACGTGGGACCTCGCCGAGTTAATGGCGCGCCTTGC
>JBEBBQ010000102.1:0-2531 GCA_041158325.1 Actinomycetota bacterium
ATGCAGATCCAACATAAAATCGGTGCCGACATAATCTTCGCCTTCGATGAATGCACAACGCTACACAACACTCGTCCTTACCAAGAGCTCGCTATGGAGCGCACTTACGACTGGGCGATCCGTTGCCTAGATGAACATAAGCGCTTAACTGATGTCCGCAGCGATAAGCCTTACCAAGCGCTCTTTGGGGTTATTCAAGGTGCACAGTATGAAGATCTGCGAAAGAAGGCTGCGCACGATTTGGGAACGATGTCATCTTCAGGAATCGAATTCGATGGCTTCGGTATTGGTGGCGCACTCGATAAATCATCCCTTGGCACAATTGTTGGTTGGGTAAATAGCACCTTGCCTGAAAACAAGCCGAAGCACTTGCTCGGCATTGGCGCACCTGAAGATCTATTTGTCGGTGTTGAAAACGGTGTAGATACCTTCGACTGCGTACTTGCATCGCGCATCGCTAGATCAAGCGCCGTCTACACAATGCAAGGGCGCTTTAATCTCTCTAATGCACCTTTTGTGCGCGACTTCAATCCGATTGATGACGAATGTGATTGCTATACCTGCACCAATTTCACTCGAGCTTACTTGTGCCACTTATTCCGCGGTAAAGAGATGGTTGCGGCAACTCTGGCAACGATCCACAATGAACGATTTGTTGTCCGCCTAGTAGACCAAATGCGTCAGGCGTTAATTGATGGGAACTTTATAGATATGAAGAAGGAATTCCTAGGGCGCTACACCCATAGATCTGGTCAATCTCGCGATTAATTAGCGCCCCACTTGCGCAAGAAAGTTTCGCGATCCATCTCATAAATATCCTCGGGACCATCTTCTTCATCAATCTGCTGGCCTTTAAAGTCAAAACCGAAGTATTTAATGACCGCAATTGATGGTCCATTTTCAGGGCTAACTGTGTATCTAAGAGTCTTTACTTCTGGAAAAGTTAAGACCCAGCGCCACATTCCCAGCAGCGCTTCTTTGGCATAACCCTGGTTCTGATATTGGGTCTCAATGCCAAGACCGATCTCCATCATGCCCTGTGCATCAGGTGCGCCATGGAAACTTGTGCTTCCAATGATTTCGCGATTTTCTTTCAAAACAATCCAACGTACAAACCATTTATTTGTTGCCGGGTCTGCCTTTACTTGCGGCACACGCCAATGAAGTGGTCCTTGGAAATCAATCAAAACTCGTAGGGGGTTTGAAAAGGATTCATCAACCAGAGCAAAAGAATCGTCGCGCTTTTCAAAGAGATCAATAAGTCGATCACCTGCAATGTGGTGAAGTTCAAGCCTTGGCGTAACAATGACTGGCTCTTTCAGATGCATTTAGCGAATACCCACCTTTGGTAAGTGCCAATCAAAGCGAATCGAAAGTTCGCGGACTAAAACCACTACCAAACCAGAAACAAGCGCCAGGATTCCAGAGTTAGCGCCAAAATAATCGCCGGTAACGTAAACAAATGAACCAGCCAAACATGAAGTTCCAATAGTCTCGCGATGCAATAAAACAGGTTCAACTTGGCATAAGACATCTCGCAACAAGCCCCCGGTTACTGCGCCGATCAATCCAAGAAAAACAGCTGCAAGAAATGGCGCACCATGAGTGAGAGCAAACTGCGCACCCGAAACTGAACAAACTGCCAAGCCGATAGTGTCTAGAGTTAAAGCAAATCTGCCTACTGGCGTAGTGCGCTTCATTGCCAAAGTAATTAGCACTGCTATGGCAACGCCTGCAAAAAGCCACGAGTAAAGAACCCAAGGTGGTCGTTGCCCAAGCAAGATATTGCGGAAAGTTCCGCCGGAAAGAGATGCAACGGCTGCAATAAATGCGATGCCACCGTAATCCAAACCTTTATCTGCGGCGATGCGTGCACCAACTAGCGCAAAGGCAAAGGTGCCGGCGAGGTCAAGGATATTGACTAGAAGTTCTAGATCCACTGAATGAGTATAAGTGGATTAAATAGACGTGCTTTAGAGGCTAGCGAAAGCTTCTTCAAGAACGCCAAGGGCATCCTTAAGCAGTTCATCGCTAATTACGATCGGTGGTAAGAAGCGAATAACGTTTGCATAGGTGCCTGCGGTAAGAATGAGTACTCCCTTGCTCTGGCAGTACTTGATTACAGCAGCCATAGCAGCTGGATTTGGGTTCTTGGTTCCGGCTTCAACGAGTTCAATCGCCTGCATTGCACCTCGCCCACGAACTTCGCCGATTATCGGATATTTCTTAGCAAGAGCAGTTAGAGATTCGTTAAGAATTTTTCCGATGTGCTTTGCGCGATCTACAAGTTTCTCTTCTTCGATTGTTGCAATTGCGCCAAGAGCTGCCGCACACGCGATTGGGTTTCCACCGTATGTTCCGCCAAGGCCACCAACATGTGATGAATCCATAATCTCTGCGCGCGCAGTAACGGCTGCAAGTGGCAAGCCACCTGCGATTCCCTTTGCGGTAACGATCATGTCAGGAACAACGCCTTCATCTTCACACGCAAACATATTTCCCGTGCGTGCAAAACCTGTTTGAACTTCATC
>JBEBBQ010000103.1:0-3480 GCA_041158325.1 Actinomycetota bacterium
TTCCGCTCTTGCCGGCCAATGGAGATGTATTGATACCGATTGTCATCGAGATAGATGGTTCATCAACGATGATTAGCGGAAGTGGGTGTGGGTTTTCAAGATCTGCCAGAGTCTCGCCCAATGTAATGGTTTCGATACCTGCAACAGCGATGATGTCTCCGGGATGAGCCTCAAGTGCTGGAACACGTTCTAGCGCTTCAGTAATTAAAAGCTCTGAAATCTTTACGCGCTCTTGCGTTCCATCTGTCTTAATCCAAGTAACGCTCTGCCCCTTCTTAATTACACCTTCACGCACACGACAAAGTGCAAGGCGACCCAAGAATGGTGATGAGTCAAGGTTTGTAACGTGCGCCTGTAGTGGTGCACCTTCGTGATATTCAGGAGCTGGAATTGCAGAGAAGATTGTGTCGAACAAAACATCAAGGTTAGTTTCTTCTGGCATTCCACCATCAGCGGGACGAGTAAGTGATGCGCGACCTGCCTTAGCAGATGCGTACACAACCGGGAATTCAATTTGTTCTTCATTTGCGCCGAGATCTAAGAAGAGTTCGTATGCTTCATCTACAACTTCTGCGATACGTGAATCCGGACGGTCAACCTTGTTGATCAACAAGATAACTGGCAGATTCTTTTCCAGCGCTTTGCGCAATACGAAACGTGTTTGTGGCAATGGACCTTCTGAAGCATCGACGAGCAAGATAACGCCGTCGACCATTTCAAGTCCGCGTTCTACTTCGCCACCGAAGTCTGCGTGGCCTGGAGTATCAATAATGTTAACGATGGTGTTGCCGCGCTTTACCGCAGTGTTCTTAGCAAGGATCGTAATTCCCTTTTCGCGTTCTAGATCCATTGAATCCATCATGCGATCTTGGCCTTCGCCCTGAACCTTGTGCGCTGCGAATGCACCGGATTGCCAAAGCATGGCATCGACCAGAGTGGTCTTGCCGTGGTCAACGTGCGCGATGATCGCGACGTTACGCAAATCTTCGCGCTTCTTTACTGGCAGATCTTTTAGGTGGGCTTGTTTCTTAGACAAAGGAGCAACTTTCGTTAGGCATAAGGAGATCTCAATCAGACAAGTGGCGATCCTACTAAAAGCTCTTCATATGGACTAATTGCCCGCGTAGAAGCGATGAGATTTCTTCATTATTTGAGGGATTTACTACATACTAAATCCCTAATAAGAACTAGCCATGAAGAGGATTGACGATGTCACAAGCAGTTAACGATCCAGCAAAGAGCGCAGCGATTTCAGCTGATGATCATGAATTTGTCTTTCACTCATGGTCTGCGCAAGGCGCAATTAAGCCTCTTCCAATTTCAGGAAGTGCCGGATCTCGTTTCTGGGATTACGAAGGAAACACTTATCTAGATTTCTCTTCACAACTTGTCTTCACCAATATCGGACATCAACATCCTAAAGTTGTTAAGGCGATCCAAGAGCAAGCCACTGTCATTACAACTATGGCGCCACAACATGCCAGCGAAGTTCGCAACCGCGCAGCGCGCGACATCGTTGAATTAGTCGGCGATAAATTCGCAAAGGTCTTCTTCACTGCAGCAGGTGCTGATGCAGTTGAAAATGCGATCCGTATGGCGCGCTTGCATACTCGTAAACATAAAGTTCTTTCAACATACCGTTCGTATCACGGCAATACCGGCGCTGCGATTAATGCAACTGGTGACCCTCGCCGTTTCCCAAATGAATTTGCATTCGGCCACGTTCACTTCTGGGGCCCATACCTTTACCGCACTTCATTCTGGGCAACTGATGAAGCGCAAGAATGTGCACGTGCCCTAGAACATCTCGAACAAACCATTATCTTTGAAGGCCCAAATACCATCGCAGCAATTTTGATCGAATCAGTTCCGGGAACTGCCGGCGTTTTGGTTCCACCAAAGGGTTATCTCGAGGGAGTACGTGCGCTCTGCGATAAGTACAAGATTCTTTGGATTGCAGATGAAGTTATGGCCGGCTTTGGCCGCACCGGTAAATGGTTTGGTTTCCAGCATTCAGCATCTACTCCAGATCTAATCACCTTCGCTAAGGGCGTTACATCTGGCTACATCCCGCTCGGTGGCGTTGTAATTAGCGATGAAGTTTCCAAGACTTTTGATGAAACCGTTTTCCCTGGTGGACTTACTTATATGGGCCACCCACTTGCTACTGCAACTGCTGTTGCGACAATTCAAGTGATGAAGGAAGAGAAGATGGTCGAGAACGCAGCGGCTATCGGCGAAAAGATTCTTGGTCCAGGACTTCATGAAATGGCGAAGAAACATAAGTTAATCGGCGATATCCGCGGCATGGGTGTTTTCTGGGGCGTTGATCTAGTTACAGATCGAGCAACGCGTGCACCACTTGCACCATATGGTGGATCAAGTCCTGCGATGAATGAATTAGTAGCGGCCTGTAAGAAGAACGGGCTAATGCCATTTAATAACTTCAACCGTATTCACTTGTGTCCACCATGCAATATCAGTGAGGCAGATGCGAAGTTAGGTTTGGAGATAATTGATAAATCACTCGGTGAAATTGCTAAGCATTACACAGGCGCTTGATTAACAATTAAACGTTAAATCTAAACTCCACAACGTCACCATCAGCCATTACATATTCCTTGCCTTCCATGCGGACTTTGCCTTTAGCTTTGGCTTCAGCCATTGATCCGCAGGCAATTAGGTCATCAAAGCTAACGATTTCGGCTTTGATAAATCCTTTTTGAAAATCGGTATGGATAACGCCGGCAGCCATTGGCGCAGTGTCACCTTTATGAATTGTCCAAGCGCGCGCTTCTTTTGGCCCAGCAGTTAAATAAGTCTGCAGACCAAGAACGCTAAATCCAACGCGAGCCAGGGTTGCGAGGCCTGGCTCTTTCATTCCGATTGATTGCAATAGTTCTAGAGCATCTTCATCGCTGAGTTCGGCAAGCTCTGCTTCAGTTTTCGCATCAAGGAAAATCGCCTCAGCTGGTGCAACCAGATCTGCCAGCTTCTTACGAAGATCGCCATCGTTAAGTTCTGCGGCATCAACGTTAAATACATATAAGAAAGGCTTTGCAGTTAAAAGGTGGAGATCGCGCAGAAGATCGAGATCTAAACCTGATGAAGAAAGTGGCTTTCCGCTTTGCAGATGCGCTTCGGCTTTCTTAACTGCTTCAACAACTGGTGCAACCTCTTTATTGGTGCGCGCTTCTTTTTCAAGACGTGGCAGCGCTTTCTCAATTGTCTGTAAATCCGCGAGCGCGAGTTCGGTATTAATCGTTTCCATATCGCTACCTGGATCGATACGACCATCAACGTGCACTACATCGCCATCGTTGAAGACGCGGATGACCTGACAGATCGCATCGGTTTCGCGGATATTTGCTAAGAATTTATTTCCAAGGCCAGCGCCTTCTGATGCGCCCTTAACAATGCCTGCGATATCTACGAAAGATAGGGCGGCAGGGAGCAGCTTTTCCGAACTGAAGATCTCGG
>JBEBBQ010000104.1:0-4589 GCA_041158325.1 Actinomycetota bacterium
TCAAACCCAACAGTTGCCATGGTTGAGGCCTCTTACAAGGCCAATAACCTGCACTATCGCTACGTAAATTGCGAAGTTAACCCAGACCAATTGGAAGCGGCTGTAAAAGGCGCCAGAGCAATGAATTGGAAGGGCTTTAACTGCTCTATCCCTCACAAGGTTGAAGTTATTAAGTATCTAGATGGCCTAGGGGAGTCGGCTGCTCTAATCGGCGCCGTTAACTGTGCGGTCAATCGCGATGGAAAGTTAATCGGGGAAAACACCGATGGCAAAGGATTTTTAAAATCTTTCCTGGAGATAACACCGGCTACAGGCAAGACCATTGTTTTGCTAGGTGCAGGTGGAGCAGCACGCGCAATTGCAGTTGAACTCGCGCTCGCAGGAGCTACTAAGTTCTATGTTGTAAACCGTTCACGTGCACGCGGCGAAGAGTTAACCGCGTTGCTCAACGATAAGACTTCCGCCAGCGCCGAATTTGTGGAATGGAATAAGACTTACTCAATCCCGGCCGATGCTGAAGTGGTAATCAACTCAACTTCAATGGGTATGGTTAACACTGAAGGCAAGCAAGATATTGATTTCGATTCGATTCGCCCAGGAATGTTTGCGGCAGATGTGATCGTTAATCCACCGCAGACTTACTTCTTGGATGAAGCAGCTAAGCGCGGAGCAACAACTTTGCAAGGGCTCGGAATGGTTGTGAACCAAGCGGTTATTGGAATTAAGTATTGGACCGGCGTAGATGTCGATGCTAAAGATCTTAATGACGAGCTATTGCGCGTTTTGGGCCTTGCTTAAACTTTAGCTAAATCAGATTGTTCAACAACGCGTAGCGCTTGTGCGGCAATTGTCAGCGCCGGGTTCATGGCAGCCGATGATGGGAAGAAACCACCATCAATCAAATAAAGATTGTGGTGATCGTGGCTACGGCAATAACCATCGACAACACTGGTGCGCGGATCATTGCCGGCAACGGTGGTTCCACATTGATGCGAGTTCATTGAAATATCAAAGGGCTGTCTGAAGATCGCTTGGTAGCCAGCTTTGCGCAGAACTTTCTTGGCCCGGCGCAGTAGTTCAAAGTGGGTCTTCATTCCAACTGATTTACGAACGATCTTAATTGCCCCGTTTTTATCAATAGTTACGCGGTTATCTGGGTGTGGCAGATCCTCAGACATGACCACAAACTCCACGCTGTGATCAGAAACCAAGTTAAGTATTGGAAGTGGAACTCGCTTAGCAAAAGATTTCATCATGATGCCTTGCACCTTGCCGATTAACTGCACGGCGCCAAGTGGGTAACCCTTGCCGCCATCTAGATACCAATCGGTGAAGGAAAGCGTTTTCTGGAAAGTGACATCGTTCTTGCGCCGCATATCCACGGCAGCAATGTGGCTGTTGTTATGCATCATAAAATTACGGCCAACTTGATCTGATGAGTTAGCAACGCCAGAACGAAGCAGCAGCGCTGCGGTGTTTACAGAACCGGCTGCGATTACAAATTTCTTTCCATAAATCTCAAGGGGCTCAGCGCCTCTAGTTGCTTCGAGGTGGCTAACTGATTTCCCATCAACAGATAGAACAATTCGTGTCACATGAACCGAGGTCATCAAAGTTACATGACCTGTTGCAATCGCTGGATTGAGTGCATTTACTTCAGCATCACTCTTGGCATCTAACTTACAGACGAAGCCGTCGCATGTTTTGCAACGAATACATTTTCCGCCAGGACCTAGATCAATTCCCATTGAATTTGAATGTGGATGTACGCCTGCCTTAGTTAACCGTTTGCCGAGTTCTTCAACGTATGGCTCATGTTTCATCGCAGGATATGGAAAGGGCGTAGTGCGGTTATTGCCATAAATATTCTGCGCATCACCGTGGACGCGATACAACTCTTCAGCTTTGTAGTAGAAAGGCTCTAGATCATCGTAAGTAAATGGCCAAGCAGGTGAAATACCTTCTTGATGTTTGATTACGCCGAAATCGTAGCGGCTAAAGCGTGGCAAGGATGCGCCGTAAACCTTGCTATTTCCGCCAACGAAGTAATGCACCCCAGGGACAAATTCTTTTCCCTTTTCATCAACCCATTTTTCATTTGGCTTGTAACGGGTCTTCATAAAGATTTCAGATGGCGACCAATTTTCAGGTTCGCGCGGCATTCTTTCGCCACGCTCCAAAACCAGCGTTTTAACGCCCTTTTGCGCCAGCGCATATGCGGCGGTTGCGCCACCTATCCCAGAACCAACAATGACCACATCCGATTCAATACGAACCGGAGTGGCCATTGTTTTCAATCTCTACTAGCGATTAACGTACTGGAGAAAGCGCTTGGTCTTTCTTATCAACAGTCATCGCACCAGTCATGATCGCAACAACATCGTTCATGGTGTGGGACTTTGGAGTGACAACTGCAGCGCGCTTTCCGAGGCGTTGAACCTGGATGCGGTCTGCAACTTCAAAGACCTGAGGCATGTTGTGTGAAATCAAGATAACTGGCATACCGCGTTCGCGCAGTGACTCGATCAACTTGAGCACCTGACGTGATTCGCGAACACCGAGCGCAGCTGTTGGTTCATCCAAAATGATTAACTTCTGGCCAAACGCTGCTGCACGAGCAACAGCAACTGCCTGACGCTGACCACCTGAAAGTGTTTCAACTGCCTGTGAAATGTTCTGGATAGTTCCGATACCAAGTGCTGAAATATGTTCCTTTGCAGCCTTGCGCATTCCGGAGCTATCGATCATACGGAAGATAGAACCTAGTGGCCCCGGCTTACGCATTTCGCGACCTAGGAAGAGGTTTGATGCGATATCTAAAGCTGGTGCAACAGCAAGTGTCTGATACACAGTTTCGATGCCGGCTTGGCGTCCATCTTGTGGTCGCTTAAATGACATTTCTTGGCCATCAAGGATGATCTGACCGTGATCTGGAATTTCAGCGCCAGAAAGACATTTGATCAGCGTTGATTTACCTGCGCCGTTATCGCCAACAACTGCGAGAACCTCACCAGGAAATAGTTCGAGATCGGCGCCATCAAGTGCGATAACGCGACCATAGGCCTTGGTAACTCCAACTGCTTGAAGTACGGGAGTTTTACTCATTTGCGAGCCTTTCTGATCCATTGGTCAACAGAGACAGCGAAGATAATAAGTACGCCGATTGCCATGAGCTGGAAGTAGAGATCCACGCCAGCAAGTGTTAGGCCGTTACGGAAAACACCCACGATTACCGCTCCGATAAGGGATCCGAAGATTGTGCCGCGGCCACCGAATAGTGATGTACCGCCGATAACCACCGCAGTGATCGCATCGAGGTTTAGATCCCCACCAGTATTCGGGCTAGCAACAGTTACGCGGCCGATAACGATCCAAGCTGCAAGTGCAAAAGTGACACCAGCGACGATGTAAACGCTCATAAGCACTCTATTAACCGAGATACCTGCCAAGCGCGCTGCATCTATGTCATCTCCAACTGCATATACATGGCGTCCCCAAGATGTGTACCGCAGGGCGAAGGCCAAGACGATATACATAGCGATCATAAAGAGAACACCAGTTGTAACTCGGAAAGGTCCGAGGTTTACGTAATTACCAAGAGTTAATAGGAATGGTGGCATTTCATTTGCAGGAACAGTTCCTTTTGTGAAGGTAAGTGTTAGCGCAAGGAAAATATTGAATGTTCCCAAAGTAACGATAAATGGAGGCAACTTAACCTTTGTAACAAGGAATCCATTAATTGCACCAGCAAGTGCTCCAACGAGTAGACCAGCTGGGAATGCGATCCAGATTGATAGGCCATCGCCTTCAACCGCAGGCGTACCTTGTACAAGTTTTGCCATAGCCATAGAAGAGAAGATCGCGATCGCACCACATGAAAGATCGATGCCCGCGGTAAGAATAATTAGCGTCTGACCGGTTGCAACAGCGCCAACGATCGCCACCTGCTGCAGGATGAGTGAGAAGTTAGACGGCGTTAAGAAGTTTTCATTGAAAAAACTAAAGGTAATTGATGCTACAACAAGCACCATCGTGGAGCTAAGCCACGGATACTTATGGAGCACCGCCTGCATTTTTTGACTAAACGTTGCACGGTCCTGGAACTCGGCCGACGCATCGTAGTTTGTCGTCTCTTGACTCACTTTTGGTCCTTTCGAAACTTTATTTGAACTCTAACTTACTTTGCTGAGACTTATTCAAATCTATTTCTTAAAATATTCAGTTTCAAGATTGTGTTAAAGAGGGCGACTGCCTAAGCAGCCGCCCTCTTTAAACACTCTTCTTTAGTTATTAACTAAAGAGCTGGGATTAACCCCAAGCGTTTGCTAGACCGTATTCAGTTGTCTCTGATGGAACGCCCTCTTGTGGGTCATCAGTAATCAACTTCACGCCGGTGTTGAAGAAGTCAAGGCCTTCTGAAGTAGTTGGCTTTGTACCGTTCTTCACGATGTCGTAGATAGCCTGAACACCAAGGTCAGCCATCAACAATGGGTACTGCTGTGAAGTTGCGTTGATGCAACCTGACTTAACAGCGTTGATACCAGCGCCGCCACCGTCAACAGAAACCATTACATCGAGCTTGATACCAG
>JBEBBQ010000105.1:0-33733 GCA_041158325.1 Actinomycetota bacterium
GGCGTTCCTTTAGCCAAAGCGGCGGCACGAATCTCAATGGGAACGAAGATCGCAGAGTTGCGCAGTGAAGGTCTTCTCCCGGCAAGTGGTGATGGAGTCGCAAAGGGCGTATCTGTAAAAGAAGCGGTACTTCCTTGGAATAGATTCCGTCGCACAGATGGTCGCGGCGTTGATGCGGTTCTTGGGCCAGAGATGCGCTCAACTGGTGAAGTCATGGGAATCGCTGAAACCTTTGGCGAAAGTTATGCCAAGAGTCAGATCTCAGCCTTTGGTCCGCTACCAAAGACGGGTACCGTCTTTGTTTCACTTGCAGATAAAGATAAGGAATCTGGATTAGCTCCGGCACGAGCGCTTCTTCAGCTCGGATTTAAATTGATTGCCACTGGGGGCACCGCTGACTTCTTAGCTAACAACAACATTCTCGCCCAAAAGGTTCGTAAAAATTCTGAAGGAACAGGACCGTTGGGTGAGAGAACGATCGTTGAATTGTTAAATAGCGGTGAAATTGATCTCGTCATAAATACGCCGGTTGGTCGCGGAACTCGCGCCGACGGTTGGGCAATTCGCACAGCAGCAGTCCAGCGATCAATTCCATGCATCACCACAACAGCGGGATTCAGCGCAGCAGTTGAAGGAATCAAGGCGTTGCAACGTGGGGATTTATCGGTTCTGCCAATTCAAGAATGGTTGATGAAGTAATGACGACGATTAATCGAGGTGCCACTCATATCTTCGCCACAGTGCTGGCTAACAAGCGCGTTGGTCAATACCACCAGATTCTTCTCGGCGTTGGTGATCTAGTAAAAGCCTGCAAGCCTGGAAACTTTGTTGCAATAAAAGTTGGTGGTGACTCATCCCGAATGATTCTTCGTCGCGCCTTTGCTATTTCGCGCGTTGCAGAAAGCACTTCCTTCGGTGGAACGATGGAGTTAATCGCAGCTCCGCACGGGAGCGGTTCGCAATGGTTATGTTCGCAACCCGAAGGTGCTGAGATAGATATCGTTGCGCCTCTTGGGACTGCGTTCGGAATACCAACGTCACCGGTCAACGCTCTCTTAGTAGGCGGAGGCTATGGTTCCGCCCCGCTCTTCGGGCTTGCAGAGGTTTTGAAATCTCGCGGATGCAAAGTAGATATGTTGCTTGGGGCATCTACTGGCGCGAAGATCTACGCTCCTATGGAGGGAAAGCGCTCAGTTAATTCGCTCAAGATTTACACTGAAGATGGAACTATGGGGCAGACCGGTCGAGTCACTGAACCAATCGTCGATCTCATTAAATCAGGTAGCGTCGATGTGATTTATTCCTGCGGTCCGATGGGAATGTTATCTGCAATCTCAAAACTCACAGAGGCTACAGATGTAGTTCATCAGTGTGCCGTCGAAGAAGCGATGGCCTGCGGCATCGGTATTTGTATGACTTGTGTATTGCCAGTTAAAGGTAGCGATGGACAAGTCTCTATGTTGCGTTCTTGTATTGATGGACCAGTTATGGATGGCGCGGATGTTCAGTGGCATTTGGTAGGACAAACGCCGCAGGTGCAGCAATGAACTCATCTGTCGCAGAAAACTTCGACTTTTCCACCACTCTCGGAAATGCATATTTCGCTTCACCAATATTTACGGCAAGTGGTTGTGCTAGCTCAGGAAAAGAGTTGTCGCAGTTCTTCCCGCTAAATCAGATAGGTGCAGTTGTCACAAAGTCGGTCATGAACAAGCCACGTCATGGACGACCAACACCACGCATGGCGGAAACTCCATCGGGAATGCTCAACTCAATCGGTCTACAAGGTCCAGGAATTGATGCCTTTCTTGCCAATGACGTGCCTTGGTTGGTTGAAGAAAAGGCGCGAGTAATTGTTTCAATCGCGGGGGAGACAGTTGAGGAGTACGCAACCTTGGCGCGCAAGGTTCGCTCAGTTGCTGGCATTAGCGCTCTGGAAGTAAACATTTCCTGTCCCAATGTTGAAAATCGCGGCCTTGTATTCGCCTGTGATCCAGAAGCTTCACGCCGAGTAATTGATGGGGTTCGCAGAATAATTGGCGGAGATCTTCCGATCATCGCCAAGTTATCACCGGATGTAACAGATCTTCCTTCGATCGCGGCGGGTGTAGTTGAATCCGGAGCTGATGCACTTGCCTTGATCAACACTGTTCTTGGAATGGTTATTAATGTCGACTCGATGCGTCCACACCTTGGTGGAAAGACCGGTGGACTTTCTGGACCTGCAATTCGTCCCGTTGCGGTTCGCGCTATCTATCAGGTTCATCAGGCGCTACCGAACGTTCCGATTCTCGGAATGGGTGGTGTAACAAGCGGTCGCGATGCCTTCGAACTCATTCTCGCCGGAGCATCTGGAGTATCTGTAGGAACAGCTAGCTTCGGAAATCCACATGCACTTATCGATATTCAAAACCAACTGCAGCAGATTCTGATAGCTAAGGGATTTTCTTCACTTAAGTCAGCGGTTGGTTACGCGCACAGAACGGATGCGCCATGAAAGCACCGATTATTCTTGCAGTTGATACCTCTGATTTTGATACAGCGCTGGCGTGGATAGAAAACACAAAGAGCTCAGTATCGGTCTATAAGTTGGGGCTCGAGTTCTACCTAAACTTCGGAAGCGCTGGCGTATCTCGAATTATCGAAGAAACTGGCGCTGAGATCTTTCTAGATCTTAAATTGCACGATATTCCGCATACTGTTGCAGGAGCAGCAAAAGCGATCGCACATTTATCTCCGAAGTTTTTAACGGTTCACGCAAGCGGTGGGCGTGAGATGGTTAAAGCTGCAGCTGCTGCAGTTCCGGAAGTTAGCGTTACCGCTGTAACCATCTTGACCTCGCTATCTGAAGAAGATCTTTTCGAAGTTGGTTTTGCAAGTCTTGCTCTAGAAAGCGCAGTCGCGTTAGCAAAGATGGCGGTTTCAGCTGGCGCAAAGTCGTTGGTCTGTTCGCCGCTGGAAACAGCAGCGATTCGCAGTGCAGTTGGTACAGAGCCAACAATCATTACTCCAGGTGTGCGACCACTAACAGAAGTTGGATCGGACGATCAGAAGCGAACAATGACGCCATCTGATGCAATTGCGCAAGGTGCTAATTATGTTGTGATCGGTCGCCCAATAACTTCAGCCTGGAGCCAAGGTCCACACGCGTTGCGCGATAAAGCCGCAGCGATTGCTAGCGAAATTCTCAGTAACTAGACTTTCACACATGCCGACGCCTCCACAGTTAACTCCCGCACAGAGATCAGCGGCGTTGGCCAAATCCACTGCGGCTCGTCAGGTTAGAGCGGCGATCAAAGCACGTGTAAAGGCAGGCGAACTTTCTCTTTCTGCGATTCTGACCCTTGCGGTAAATGATGAAGCGATAGCCAAGATGCGTGTAGCCGAACTCCTAGAATCTTTTGCAGGCGTGGGCAAAGTTCGCGCTTTAGCCATTCTTGAGAAGTTGAATATTTCCCCAAATCGAAGAATTCAAGGTTTGGGAGTTTCACAGCGCGAGAGCTTATTAAAGGAATTTCCTGATCGGGTAGCTGCTGCACAACGCGGTAAACTTCTGGTTCTCTCTGGTCCTGGGGGAGTCGGCAAGAGTACTGTTGCAAAAGTTTTACGAGAGTCCGGAGAATTCTGGGTTAGCATTTCCGCAACTACAAGGACTGCCCGCCACAACGAAGTAGATGGCGTGGATTACTTCTTTTACACCGATGAAGAATTTGATAACGCAGTAAAGTCTGCCCTTTTCTTGGAGTGGGCAAATTTTGCGGGCGCACGTTACGGAACTCCTCGCAAGCCGGTTGAAGATGCGCTTCGCGACGGTAAGAGCGTTCTTCTTGAAATTGAAATTGCTGGTGCCAAGCAAGTTAAAGAACGTGCCCCTGAAGCGTTACTTGTCTTTCTCGAACCGCCATCATGGGAAGAGTTAGTTTCACGGTTAGAAGGTCGCGGTACTGACTCACCAGAGCGACGGGCTGCACGTTTAGAGTTGGCTCAAGAAGAGCTAGCCCAGGCTGATTTTTTCGATATTTCCTTGGTAAATGAGCGAGTAGAAGAGGTCGTCGCTCACCTGATAGCATTGGTTACTCAACGCTAGGATCCCTGTTCTTCAACGGTTTCCGAGCAAATTACTTTTAGAAGCAGTTAGCAATTATTACTGGAGGCTCAAATGGACGGCATCACTAATCCACCAATCGACGAACTTCTCGAGAAGAGCGGTTCTAAGTACAGCCTCGTTCTCTATGCGGCAAAGCGTGCGCGTCAGATCAACGCTTACTACTCGCAACTCGGAGAAGGCTTACTTGAATATGTTGGTCCGCTAGTTGAGACCCATGTTCATGAAAAACCTCTCTCAATCGCGCTACGCGAAATCAACGAAGGTCTCTTGACCATCGAAAACCTCGAGCCAACTGCTTAATTAACCTTTAATTAGGTTTAAGTCATGGCGCGCGCTCGAGAAGTAATTCTCGGAGTTGGCGGAGGCATCGCTGCCTATAAATCTTGTGATCTACTTCGTCGTCTGCAAGATCGCGGCTATCTAGTAACTGTTGTTCCAACTCCATCAAGTCTTAACTTCGTCGGTACAGCCACCTGGGAAGCGCTTTCTGGCAGACCGGTTACGACACAAGTTTGGGAACGCGTTGATGAAGTTCGGCATATTTCGCTTGCCAAGGAATCGGATTGCGCAATTATTGCGCCGGCTACCGCCGACCTCATTGCTCGAATCGCAGCTGGTCGCGCTGACGACCTACTAACAAATTTGATACTCGCAATAGATGTACCAATTCTTGTCGTACCTGCGATGCATCCACAGATGTGGCTCGATCCGGCAACTGTGGCAAACGTGGCGACCCTTAGATCACGTGGATTTAAAGTTATGGAACCTGAAGTGGGCCGACTTACTGGTGCTGACATCGGTCCTGGCAGATTTCCTGAAACTGCAGCGATCATCGAAAACTTTGAACTTGCGATTGGAGCAAAGAAGGATTTCTTAGGTCGCAAAGTTCTTGTCACGGCTGGTGGAACGCGTGAGGCGATAGACCCGGTTCGCTATATCGGAAACCGCTCTAGCGGACGACAGGGTGCTGCAGTTGCTAGCGCTGCGTTAAATCGTGGCGCAGAAGTTACATTGATAATGGCAAATTCACAGTTAACCGAAGATGAGTCTCGAGCCCTACAAGGAGTTCGAGTTATACCTGTTGAAACCGCAATTGAAATGCATCATTATCTGGAAGAAGAATTTCCAAAGACCGATGTATTGGTGATGAGCGCGGCGGTTGCAGATGCCAGACCCTCGCAGTATTCAGAGGGCAAGATAAAAAAGGGCGATCTGCAACAGATTGAACTATCTGAGAATCCAGATCTACTTAAATCTATAGCCCGTCTAAGGGAGAAACAGATAGTCGTTGCCTTTGCCGCAGAGACATCTTTGGATATTGAGATCGCTAAAGCAAAGTTAGTGGCCAAAGGCGCTAATATTCTCTATCTAAACGATGTTTCAGAGGGCGCCATATTTGGTGCTAAAGAAACACAAGGAATTGTTATAACGAGCAATGGCGCTCAAATAGAAGTACCAAGATCAAGCAAGGACTCGCTGGGCGAACTTCTCCTCGACCAAGCCCTTATTCAGTTAGGTTAATCCCATGTCAAAGCGTCTATTTACCTCCGAATCTGTAACTGAAGGCCATCCAGATAAGATCGCAGATCAGATCTCTGATGCAATCTTAGATTCGCTTCTTTCTCAAGATCCTTCAAGCCGCGTTGCAGTTGAAACTCTCATCACTACCGGTCAGGTTCACGTTGCAGGTGAAGTAACAACAAATGGTTATGCAGATGTTATGGGCATCGTTCGTGACACAGTCATTGGTATCGGATATGACTCGTCTGTTAAGGGTTTTGACGGAAATAGCTGTGGTGTTTCGATCTCTATCGGTCAGCAATCTCAAGATATCGCCCAAGGTGTAGACGACGCTTACGAAAATCGCGTGGCATCTTCTGCCGATCCGCTAGATCTGCAAGGCGCAGGAGATCAAGGTTTGATGTTCGGCTACGCTTGTGATGACACTAAAGAGTTGATGCCACTACCGATCTGGTTGGCTCACGAGCTTGCTCAACAACTATCTAAGGTTCGTAAATCAGGAGCCCTTGGGTATCTACGGCCAGATGGTAAGACTCAAGTAACAATTGAGTACGACGGCGACAAGGCAGTTGCGCTAGATACAGTTGTTATCTCAAGTCAGCATGCTGAAGAGGTAGATGTTGCAAAGAAGCTAACCCCTGAAATCATTGAGCACGTTATCGAACCAGTTCTTTCAAAGATTGATCTACCTCGCAAAGATATGCGCACGCTGATCAACCCAACGGGACGTTTCGTAATCGGCGGTCCTATGGGAGATGCTGGACTTACTGGTCGCAAGATCATCGTAGATACTTATGGCGGAATGGCTCGCCATGGTGGAGGAGCGTTCTCCGGTAAAGATCCTTCAAAGGTTGACCGTTCTGCTGCATATGCAATGCGTTGGGTAGCAAAGAACGTCGTCGCTGCAGGACTTGCGCTTCGTTGCGAGGTTCAAGTTGCATACGCAATCGGAAAGGCTCAGCCAGTCGGAGTCTTTGTTGAAACTTTCGGAACTGAAACTGTTCCGGTGCAAAAGATTCAAGACGCCGTCACAACGGTCTTTGATCTACGGCCTGCCGCGATCATTCGCGATCTGAATTTACTTCGTCCAATTTATTCGCAAACCGCTGCGTATGGCCACTTTGGTCGCGAACTCCCTAACTTCACTTGGGAATCAACTTCGCGAGTCGATGCGCTACGCGCTGCTGTTAACTAAAGAGAAGTAACGCCGTGGCTACGGCGCGTCCACTTCGCTTAAAGCGAGAAGAAGTAAAGCGAGTAGACAGCGCTCAGGCGCAGCGCGATCCCTACGTAAGAGTTTGGGTTGATACCTCGGTAAGCCATTTAGACGGCACATACGACTACTTAGTACCTGAACGACTCTCACTATCAGTAAAGCCTGGTATTCGAGTAGGGGTTCCTTTTGCTGGACGCGATGTCGAAGCCCTAGTTCTGGAGCGATCAGATAAGAGCGAGATCACCAATCTAAAGTTCATCTCATCTGTGATTTCAGAAGAGCTAGTTGCGACCCCAACTCTAATCACTCTAATTTCATCTATATCCAAGCGTTGGATCTGCAACCCGTACGATCTCATCAGAAGCGCCGTTCCAGTTCGCGTGGCGAGCGTCGATAAGATCTTTGCTAGTGAGGCCAGAAGTTCTAAGGGTAGAGATTTGGTGGAGAAGGTAGAGGGTGAAACAACCTATCTCCAGCTCTCTCCTCATGAAGATCCATTGAATCGGCTCAGTGAATTTGCAGTTAAGGCGCAAAGTAAAGGATCGGTGCTCATAGTCGTTCCAGAGGATCGTGAATTAGAACTGCTCAAGATAGAACTACCTGATGCACTTGTTTTGACTTCATCTCTATCCCGCACAGACCGATATCAGAATTATCTGACGGCCATTAGCGGTTTAAATCAAATTATTATCGGTACTAGAAGTGCAATCTTTTTGACTCCGTCTGATTTGGCTACGCTTATTATCTATCGTGAAAATTCCCAAAGTCACTATGAACCAAGACATCCAGGCTGGAACGTCCGGGATCTCGCCCTGCTTCGTCAAAGACAAGAGAAGTTGAATCTTTACTTCGTTGGCTACTCTCCATCGCTTGAGATGGCGCGTTCGATCGAGTCCGGCGCGATTAAATTCTTGACCAAGAAGGCGCGACTACAAGTATCTACATTCCCGCAAAGTGGATCAGAGCTGCTTCCAGAGCGAATCTTTTCTCCCATCCGAAGCGCCTTAAAGTCGGGGTCGGTTCTTTTCTTAGTGCCAAAGAAGGGCTACGCGAGTGCGCTGATGTGCAAGAAGTGTCGCAATCTGGCGATCTGCACTTGTGGTGGAAAACTCTCGCGCTCGAGCCAAAGCTCTCCACCTGCTTGTGTTCACTGTTCAACGACCTTCTCTACATGGAAATGCAAATGGTGCAACGAGGATAAGTTGGTTTTGCTTGGTAGGGGAGCGATCCGTCATGCTGAAGAAATCGGAAGAGCTTTCCCAGGATTCCCTGTAATTAATTCGGATGCCGATACACCGGTTCACGAAGTCACGGGCGAGAGTTCACTAGTGATTGCAACGCAAGGAATGGCGCCAAGGTGTGAAGGTGGATATTCGGCCGCGGTGCTACTTGAAGGTGGATCTTTCTTTTCTTACTCTGACTTGCGAGGTCAGGAACGTTCTCGCGAGGCGTTCTTTGAGGCGGCGGGGCAGGTAAAAACAGGAGCACCGGTTTTAGTTGCAATCGATAGCAGTCATCCGATAAACGCTGCACTTGCTAGTTGGAATCCAGCGCATATGTATAAACGTGAACTGGCTGATCTTGAATCGTTAAACCTTCCACCTTTTACCCGATCCTTGACGGTGGATTTGTCTACCTCTGAAGCGAGTATGGTTGCGGAAGGATTAAAGAAGGCTCTGCTTGATTCGCGTATTCCCGCATCAACAAAGGTTTTGGGGCCATCAATACGAGGCGGAGATAAGGCGAGAATTATTTTGACTGCTTCGGAAAATGGCTTCTCTGATTTAACGCAGTTTGTAGGTGAATTTGTAAAGCATCGCGCCATCGCCAAGAAAGAGTCGATACAAGTGCGAGTAGACCCTTATTCACTCTCCTAATGGCCGTAACTAGACGTTAAAAAGTTCTTTCACTACTGCGCTGAGATAGACTGCGCACATGTCTATTCAACCGATCCGCCTCTTTGGCGATCCAGTGCTGACTACTCCAGCGGCTGCGGTTATCGACTTCGATAAAGAGTTGCGTACGCTGGTAGAAGACTTAACTGACACGATGCTAGAAGCGCCGGGTGCTGGTTTAGCGGCGCCGCAAATAGGTGTCCCGCTGCGAGTATTTGTTTGGGACGTTGATGAAGCTATTGGCCACCTGATTAATCCGACGTTGGATTTAAGCGTAGAACTTCAAGAGGGCGAAGAAGGTTGTCTATCGTTCCCAGCGTTGAGCTATGAAACACCGCGCGCTTTTCGGGCAGTGGCGAAGGGATTTAACATGTACGGCGAACCAATTACTGTTGAAGGGACAGAGTTATTGGCGCGCTGCCTACAGCATGAAACCGATCATTTAGATGGCATCGTGTTTATAGATCGACTATCTGCCCAAGATCGTAAATTGGCGATGAAAGAGATTCGCGAATCAGAATGGTTCGGCACCGCTTTAGAGGGCGCAAGCAGCCCAATCATAAAAACTTCACCGCATAATATGTTCGGGAAGAGCATTTAGTGCAGATCGCAGTTGCCGCAACACCGGAAGTCGCCCTACCCACCCTTGAAGCGCTTTTAGATAGCGAACACGATCTAGTCTCAGTGATCACCCAGCCTGACCGACCAGCAGGTCGCGGACTTGCACTAAAGGAATCTCCGGTAGCGATCTGGGCAAAAGATCGCGGAATCCCCGTTAGCAAGCCGGTTGATCAAGCAGCACTCAAACTAGCTGTGACAGATATAGATCTAGTCATCACTATTGGTTTCGGCGTGATTATCAAAGAGGAGATTCTGAATCTACCCAAGCATGGATTTATAAATCTCCATTTCTCGCTTTTGCCAAAGTGGCGAGGAGCGGCTCCAGTGCAGCGCGCGATTGAAGCAGGAGATGAAAAAACTGGAGTTACTGTCTTCAAACTCGATAAGGGAATGGATACCGGTCCGATCTATCGCCAAAAAGAAATAGATATGCCTAGTCAAGCAACGACTGAATCTATTCTGCAAGAGCTAGCAGAACTAGGAGCGCCTGTAGTTTTAGATGTAATCAGTGCTATTGAATCTAACGAAGCCCCCCTCATCCAATCCATAGATGGTGCATCACGCGCCGAGAAGTTATCGAAGGATGAAGGGCGTGTTGATTGGCTTCTTCCAGCAACGAAGATTGAGCGGAAGATCAGAGCGTTCTATCCGGCACCTGGAGCATGGACAACTTTCCGCGATGAAGCGATCAAAATTGAATCCGCTAGGGCAAGTGAAGCGAAGGCCGGCTTGCCAGGTGAAATCTTTCTAGAAGGCAGAGATTTATTTGTCTCTACCTCTGCTGGCTCCTTACAAATCTTGAGACTTAAGCCCGCAGGTAAAGCGAGCATGGATGCCATCTCTTGGATCAACGGTGCGCGCATCGAGCAAGACGAGCGATTTAAATGAGTGATAAGGCGACGCCAGCTCGCCGTAACACCTTTAAATCGCCCAAACCAGACCCAATTCGCTTATTAGTCTTCGATATCTTGCAAGAGGTTAACCAGCGCGGAGGATATTCAAATCTATTGCTTCCAAGTGCGCTAACTGATTCTAAGTTTGAACAGAGAGATAAAGGTTTTGCAACAGAGCTTCTCTACGGAACTCTGCGCATGCAAGGACGCCACGATTACATTGCAGCGCAGATCTCCGATAGACCATGGCACGAAGTCGACAACGGCATTGTTGATGTAATCCGGCTGGGCGCTCACCAACTTTTTGAGATGCGAGTAGCCACTCACGCGGCGGTCTCTGAGACAGTTGAACTTGCCCGTAAAGTTTTGGGGGAGTCGAAGGCCTCATTCGTGAATGCGATGCTGCGCAAGATGAGTGCGCAAACCTTAGATCAGTGGATGGAACCGGTAAATCAGATAAAAGATGGCGTTGAACGTTTAGCGATAGTTCATTCACACCCGGAATGGATAGTTTCGGCCTACTTTGATCTGCTAAAGGATTTCTCTGAAGTTGAGTCTGCGCTTATCGCCAACAATATTCCAGCCTCACCGACGTTGGTTTGGTGGCCGGGTCGCTCGTCACAAGCAGAGTTAGTTGATCTAGGTGGAGTGCCTACTGAGTTTTCGGAATACGGGATCAAATTTGATGGAATCCCAAATACCTTAGAGCCGGTGCGACGCAGAAGGGCTGGCGTACAAGATGAAGGCTCACAACTCATTGCGCAGATCTTCTCGAAGGTTGCTGCCTCATCGCCTCGCTGGCTTGATTTATGCGCAGGTCCAGGCGGAAAAGCTGCGCTTCTTTCGTCTATCGCGCAGGAGAAGGGTAAAGAATTTACGGCGAACGAAGTTAGTCAGCCGAGAGCAGAGTTGGTTAAACAAGTAGTTGGAAGTGCAAGAGTTTGGGTAGGCGATGGCCGCGAAATTTCGACCCATAACGAACTCTTTGACGCGATTCTCGCTGACGTTCCTTGTACTGGACTTGGCGCACTTCGCCGTCGACCTGAAGTTCGTTGGCGCAGAACCGTCACTGATCTTCGCGCCTTAACCGCCTTACAGCGAGAGTTATCCGATAGCGCAGTATCGGTATTGGCAGATGGTGGACTCTTTGCCTACGCAACGTGTTCTCCGCACTTTGCCGAAACTACAGTTGCGGTTGCTGATATTTTGAAGGCCCATCCTGAGTTAGAACAGATTGATTTGACTCCGTTTCTTCCTGAAGGTCTTAACGGCGCCATGCGTGGTAAATCTCTCTCGCTATGGACGCATCGCCATCAGAGCGATTCCATGTTCATGGCGGTATTCCGCAAGAAAGACCAATAAGGTGTTTCTATGAACGATCAACATATTCGAATAACGCCAAGTATTCTCAGCGCCGATCGCGAAAATATTGTTAGCGAGATAGCCAAGATCGCGGAAGTTTCTGATCTAATTCACCTTGACATTATGGATAATCGTTTCGTACCAAACCAAACTTGGAACTTGGCGGAGGCGCAAGCCATCATTTCGTCGTCACCGGCGCCCATCGATGCTCATTTAATGGTTGAAGACGTTGACACCTTAGCGATCGAATATGCGATTGCTGGTTCGGGTAGCGTCACAATCCACGCTGAAGCGGCAGTCGATATCAGTAAGACGCTGCGAGAAATTAGATCTCATGGCGCAAGAGCTGGCCTCGCAGTAAAACCCGGTACTCCAATTGAAGGCTACTTAGAATTTTCTGATCTCGTAGATATGTTTCTAATCATGACGGTAGAACCAGGATTTGGTGGCCAGAAATTCATGGCGGAGATGATGGAGAAGGTGCGGTTGACCCGTAAATCGATAGGCGAAAGACCAATCTGGCTGCAGGTAGATGGTGGAATTTCTATCGATACCATCACAATCGCGCGCGAGGCCGGCGCAGATACCTTTGTTGCAGGGTCTGCTGTCTTCAACTCTCCTGAACCAGCGGTGATGGTTGAAATGCTGCGTCATCGCGCTAGCGCTCTCTAGTAAACTCTGAGCATGAAGTCTTTCGATCAACTCTTTGAAGAGCTCTCGGCGAAACTGGCATCTCGTGAATCCAGTTCTGGCACGGTTGCGGCGATTGATGCGGGAGTGCACTCGATTGGAAAGAAGATTCTCGAAGAAGCCGGGGAAGTCTGGCTTGCCGCAGAACATGAGAACGATCAAGCTCTGGCCGAGGAGATCAGCCAACTTATCTACCATCTACAAGTTTTGATGCTGGCCCGCGGTTTGAAACCGACAGATATATATAAGTTTCTCTAGAGATTGGTAAGAAATGTTAAAGATAGCAATTCCAAATAAGGGCTCGTTAGCCGACTCATCGATCGAGATCTTTAAAGAGGCGGGTTACCGACAGAGAAGTGATTCCCGCGATCTCGTACTAATAGATCCCGGCAATAACGTTGAGTTCTACTACTTACGCCCGCGCGATATTGCTTTGTATGTAGGTTCGGGCGAACTCGAGGCTGGCGTTACTGGTCGAGATTTACTTATAGATTCTGGCGCATCTGCTACTGAAGTACTCTCACTGGGTTTTGGTGGATCGACCTTTAGATTTGCAGGCCCTGCAGCCGACAATCTCGCTCTTTCTGATCTATCAGGCAAGCGAATCGCCACGGCTTATCCAGGGTTGGTTCAAAACTATCTCGCTCAGAAGTCGATCAAGGCTGAGGTTGTTCGCCTAGATGGTGCGGTAGAAAGTAGCGTGCGTCTTGGCGTCGCTGACGTAATCGCTGATGTTGTCAGTACAGGAAATACTCTCCGCCAAGCTGGGCTCGCTATATTTGGAGACCCGATCTTGGTTAGCGAGGCCGTTCTTATTACTCGTAACGGTGCTGCTGTACCAGCTGGTCTAGAAGTTTTGCAACGACGCCTGCAAGGTGTAGTAACTGCACGAGAGTATGTTCTTCTCGATTACGACATTCCAAAGGTAAGCGTCGACAACGCTTGTGCAATTACGCCCGGACTTGAATCACCAACTATCTCACCACTGCAGAAAGAGGATTGGGTGGCGGTGCGAGCGATGGTGCTTCGTAAAGATACAAATCGCCTGATGGATGAACTCTGGTCACTTGGTGCCCGTGGAATATTGGTTACAGATATCCACGCTTGCCGTCTTTAAATTAAGCCTCTTCTACCTCTTCGCGAGAAATTCCCATTAGATAGAGAACAGAGTCTAGATATGGTGCCGAGACCGAACTGTCTGCAGCGGCCTTAACGGCAGGTTTGGCATTAAATGCAATTCCCATACCTGCGATAGCGATCATATCTAGATCATTTGCTCCATCACCGATCGCAATTGTTTGGTCTAAGCCAACGTTATGTTCTGCGGCGAATTCACGTAACGCAGTTGCCTTACCCGCGCGATCGATTATCGGCCCAGTAAGTGCACCGGTTAACTTTCCATCCACAATTTCAAGATTATTTGCACGCATATGGTCGATACCTAATTCACTCGCCAGAGGCGCGATTACCGGCTCAAAACCACCAGAGACTAGGGCCATATGGTGACCGAGCTTCTTTAAAGTTCTCACCAGAGTGCGCGCACCGGGAGTCAAAGTTATTTCAGATTGAACATCCTCTAGAACACTGACAGGAAGACCTTTCAATAGGGCTACACGTGCACGAAGACTCGCTTCAAAGTCGAGTTCGCCTCTCATAGCCGCCTCGGTTATCTTTGCAATCTCGCTCTGCACACCTGCCTTAGCACCGAGAAGTTCAATCACTTCTTGTTGAATGAGCGTTGAATCAACATCCATTACGACCAACTTAGTTGCAAAACGCATTAGCCCGCCGGGGGAGACTGCGATATCAACTCCAAGTTCGCTGCCAGTTGTTGCAAGAGCGCTTCTTAGCGTCGCTAAATCAGCGCCAGATACCGTCAACTCAATAGCAGTTACGGGATAACTTGCGGTTCGGTTAATTCGCTCAATATTTCCGCCATCTTCGGAAATCACAGCAGCGATGGCATTTATCGCAGCGGGCTTGAGCGATTGTGAAAGAACGACGACGTGAAGTAAAGATTTCTTAGGAGCAATTGTGTTCTGATCGCTACTTTCAAAGGCGGTTGCGATATCTACACCAAGTTTGGTGGCGCATTCTTCAAGGTCTGCCTCAATAGATTTAGCGTGGGCGGGTGATAGCGAGATTAGAACTGTCAAAATCAAACGACCACGTATGACCACTTGCTGAATATCGAGAATTGTTACGGCAAATGGAGAGAGCGCTTCGAAGAGTGCTTCGGTTATTCCAGGGTTATCAACACCGGAGACCAAGATGAGGCCGGTGAACTGTTGCTCAGAAACACCGTTTTTTGACTCCATAATCGAGAAGTTTATCGTGAATCACATCAGCGTATGGCGCAATTGCAAGTGATTCATCACCTTTACCGCTATCTTTTTCATCTATGAACGCCGCACCGAGCCAAGTTGTCCTTGCTATGCAAGGTGTCAGCGTTACTCGCGGCGCTAAGCGCATTCTTGGACCAATAGATTTTCGTATTCAAAGCGGTGAACGCTGGGTAATTCTTGGGCCAAATGGTGCGGGTAAATCCACGCTTCTAAATATCTTAGCTACTCGAATATTTCCGACTTCCGGGACGGTGTCGATTCTCGATAAACAAATGGGGAAGGTGGACCTCTCCGAACTGCGAACGCGTATCGGAATATGCGCTTCGCTTCTTGCTGAAGATATTCCCGATGATGAATTTGTTCGCGATGTTGTCTTAACTGCCGCCTATGCAGTGATCGGCAGATGGAATGAAGTTTATGATCTTTGGGATGAATCACGAGCGGTCGCGCTATTAACGACCTTTGGAGTTCGCGAGTTTGCAGATCGTCGCTACTACACGTTAAGCGATGGCGAGAAGAAGCGGGTTCAGATCGCTCGCGCACTCATGGCTGATCCCGAGCTTCTTCTTCTAGACGAACCTACTGCTGGTCTTGATCTGGGTGGTCGTGAAGACCTTTTGCGCCGCTTCTCAGAGTTTTCATTAGATCCGTTAGCGCCATCTAGCATCATTGTTACTCATCACATAGAAGAGATTCCTGCTGGAACGACGCATGCACTAATTATCAAAGATGGCGTAATTGCCATCTCCGGACCAATAGCCGAGGTAATCACATCAGAGCATATGAGCGCTGTTTTCGGAATCAGTATCGATGTCACAACAGATGGTTCGCGCTTTTTCGCTCGAAGTAGATGACTAGATTTAGAGATCAGTTACATCCTGGTTGGCGCGATCTGCTAAAGGGATCGCTGCATCTGCTAGATCAGATCGAAGAGCATCTTGGGGCAGATTCCTTTCTTCCTAAACACGATGATGTTATGAAATCGCTGAGCTTTGATCCCTCGCAGGCGAGAGTTCTAATCCTTGGGCAAGATCCATATCCAAGCGCGATTGATGCGATGGGCCTTGCTTTCTCAACAGCGCGAGGCGATGGAAAGTTGCCCGCATCACTCAAAAACATTTATCGTGAATTGGTTGATGACTTGGGCGTATCTCATCCGACTTCAGGGGATTTACTTCCTTGGTGCAGACAGGGTGTAATACTTTTAAATCGAACGCTGACATGTGAGGAAGGTGAGAGTAATTCACATAAAGAGATAGGTTGGAGAGAATTTACGGATCAAGTTGTAGGTATCCTCGCCCAGAAAGGTGTAATTGCAATTCTCTGGGGCGCTAACGCGCAAGAGGTCGAACACCACTTTTCTAAATCGGATTGCATTATTAGCGTTCATCCCAGTCCGCTATCGGCCTACCGGGGTTTCTTCGGCTCTAAGCCATTTAGTAGGGCTAATCAACTTTTGACGGCTAAAGGGCGCGAACCCATCGACTGGTCGATTTAATGTAGAAAGCCCCCGGTCAACAAGAACCGGGGGCTTTCTACCAACTAATTACTTGCTTATCCAACCCAGGTATTAATTGGTGAAGATAAGAAGTAGATCATAAAGAGGCCAGATACCAAGAGAAGTAGTGGATGTACTTCCTTGCGACGGCCTTGGATGTAGCGAATGACTACGTGAGTTACAAAGCCAGCACCGATACCTACTGAGATGTTGTAGGTAAATGGCATCAAGATGATTGTGAGAAACGCTGGAATTGCGATTCCATAATCTTCCCAATCAATAGCTTTAATTTGAGTCATCATCAAGAATCCAACGATGATCAGCGCAGGCGTTGCCGCCTCGTAAGGAATGATCGCAACGAGTGGAGCCAAGAATGTTGTAAGCAGGAAGCATGCTCCTGTTACGACAGATGCCAGACCAGTACGTGCACCTTCGCCAACACCGGATGCAGATTCGATGTAGCTAGTGTTGGAAGAGATGCTTCCAGCGCCACCTGCAACGGCAGCTAATGAGTCGACAAGGAGAATACGATCATTATTTGGAACGTTTCCATCTTTATCGATCAACCCGGCCTCATGCCCGATCGCTGTAACTGTTCCGACAGTGTCGAAGAAGTCTGAGAGCAGAAGGGTAAAGATCAAAAGGATAACTGTGACCAAGGGAAGGCGGTCGAATGAGCCGAGGAGATTGAAATCTCCAAAGAGGCTGAAATCTGGGGTAGCGGCAATCTTTTCAGGTACCGCAGGAACGTTTAAGTTCCATCCCTTTGGATTTACTTCACCGGTCGCGCCATTAAATAGTGGTCCAATTTTGAGAGTTGTCTCAACAATGACCGCGGCAATCGTTGCGACGATGATTCCGATGAGAATCGCGCCTTTTACCTTCTTAACCATAAGGGCGATCGTTAGGAATAGTCCGAGCGCGAAGATGATTACTGGCCAGCCAACTAGGGTTCCGCCATCGCCAAGTGTTACTGGAACAGGACCGGCGCCTGTGCGACGAACGAATCCGGCATCGACGAGACCGATAAGTGCGATAAATAGACCGATACCGACTGAGATTGCAATCTTTAATTGCGCAGGTACCGCTTTAAATACTGCAGTTCTAAATCCAGTGAGTACCAAGATGGTGATGATTATTCCTTCGATTACAACGAGTCCCATTGCATCTGCCCAAGTCATTTGGGATGCAATACCAACTGCAACGAAGGTGTTAAGGCCTAAACCTGTAGCAAGTGCGAGTGGATAATTTCCAACTACACCCATCAGGATTGTTAATACACCTGCCATAAGTGCGGTCATTGCTGCAACGAGTGCGAGATTAGGGGCATCTCCACCACCGATGTATTTTCCATCAGCATCTTTTGCAAGGCCGATGATTAGTGGATTTAGTGCGACTATGTATGCCATCGTGAAGAAGGTGACGATGCCGCCTCGAACTTCCCGCGCTACAGTGGAGCCACGTTCTGATATTTTGAAATAGCTATCGAGCATGACGAACCTTTCTAATTTTGTTAACGGGGGTGTTTGCGACCCCGTGCGAAATAACGGCTCACAGACCGAGGGATAAGAGGATCTAAACTTAAAAGAGCGGTTACTTTGAGGTTAGACGCGCGACTATGCCGAAAGAAATAGCTACAGATTGGCCGATTAAGAGGGCAAAGAGCGCGGTACCCAGGCCAACTTTGCCGCCTAGTAAAGCGCCGATGATCAGAACTGTTACTTCAATTCCCATACGAACTCGTCCTACGCGAACGCCGGTACGTTGATGAATTCCGGTCATTGCGCCATCGCGAGGGCCAGGTCCAAGGCCACAAGTTATGTAGAGCGCAGAACCAAGGCCTACCAGTGCGATACCAATAAGAGCAGATGCAAGCCCGCCAAGCAACGTTTCTTGTAGTGGAAATACCGATACGCCAAATTCGATAGCAGCAGAGATGATCACGATGTTCGCGAGAGTTCCAAATCCTGGGCGTTCACGCAGTGGGATCCAGATGAGAAGTACGAAGCATCCAGTAACGAAGGTAGCCCAGCCAAGTGAAAGACCAGTTTTCAAACTAAGGCCTTGTGCAAAAACCGTCCAAGGCGCATTACCTAGATTTGATTGAACGACTAGCGCATCACCTAAACCAAAGATAGCTAAGCCAAAAAAGAGAATCGCAACTCTGGAGAATGAGAGATCCCAACGAGAATTTGCGCGCCACGGTGTAATTGGTACTGTCTTGTGGGGTTTGAGAAATGCAGAAAATTTGCTTATCAAACTCATCTCGAGAGTTTAACGCATTTATTTGAGTCTACAGGCCGTATCCTTATCGAATGTTCGTAGGCCTCGGTACCTTAATAAATATCACCACGATTATCGGCGGCGCAGCAATAGGCGTTCTAGTCGGTACGCGAATGTTAGCTCGCACAAGATTACTGATCACCGAAGTGCTTGGTCTTATAACAATTCTTGGCGCAGTTAGCGCTTTAGCCCCTATGTGGAGCGATCGTTATATCAATTCGATTCCTAAAGGTTGGACGCTCTTAGCAATTTTAGGATCGCTTTTAATCGGTGGTGGCATAGGTTCGGCACTCTCTCTCGAATCAAGGCTTGAAGGTTTAGGCGAAAAGTTGCGGGTTAAATTTGGCGCCCATAAAGAGAGCACTTTCATCGAGGGCTTTGTTTCAGCATCACTGCTATTTGCTATTGGGCCGTTAGCGATTCTTGGCTCGATTAGTGATGGCATGTCAACTGGTATTGACCAACTACTGCTGAAATCAAGTCTCGACTTTTTCGCAGCGATCGCTTTTGCAGCAAGCCTAGGTTGGGGGGTTGCGGTTTCTGCTATTCCCGTGGGTATTTATCAGGGAGTTTGGACAGTCATTGGACTGGGACTTGGCAGCATCCTTTCGGGATATCAGATTGATGCCATGACAATCACAGGGGGAGTGATGCTTGTTTGCATCGGCCTGCGACTTCTTAAGATCAAAGATATTGCTGTGGGAAATTTGCTTCCGGCGCTTTTTATTGCGCCTATCTTTGTTCTTGTGCTTAATAACTTCCTATAGCGAAAACTTCCGTCGCGCTGGCTTAGAAGGAAGTTGCATCAATTACGAAGCGATATTTAACATCGCTATCGACGGTGCGTTCGTAAGCTTCATTGATGTAATCAGCCTTGATAACTTCAACGTCACTGACGATGTTATGTATGCCGCAGAAATCAAGCATCTCTTGCATCTCTGGGATGCCACCGATCATTGAGCCGGAGAGTGAGCGACGGGCTGGTAGCAGAGAACCGGCTTCGACCGAATATGGCTTACCAGGAAGTCCAATGACCACGAGCGTTCCGTCGACACCGAGCATTGATAGATAGATGTTGATATCTAATTCGGCGCTAACGGTATTCAAGATTAAATCAAAGTGCTTGCTGTATTTGTTATGGAAGTCTTCGCTCTTAGTCGAAACGAAATGATGCGCACCCATTGCCTTAGCATCGCCTTCTTTTGACGGAGAGTGCGAGAAGACTGTTACTTCAGCTCCCATCGCCACTGCGAATTTCACTCCCATATGGCCAAGACCGCCTAGACCCATTACTGCAACTTTCTTTCCAGGACCGGCCTTCCAATGCTTGATAGGTGAGTACAGAGTAATACCGGCACACAGCAGTGGAGCTACTCCATCTAGAGAAAGATTTTCCGGGATAGTGACGGCGTAATCTTCATTTACTACCATCACATTTGAATAACCACCCATGGCAGGAGTCTTTCCGTCGCGCTCTAACTGGTTGTAAGTACCGGTCATTCCTTCGATGCAATATTGCTGAGTACCGTTCTTGCAAGGTTCGCAGACGCGACATGAGTCAACAAATACACCGACGCCTATGAGATCTCCGACTTTAAATTTTGTGACTGCGGAGCCAACGCTAGAGACGACTCCTGCGATCTCGTGTCCTGGAACCATCGGGAAAATTGCTGGTCCCCATTCTTCGCGCGCTTGATGGATATCTGAGTGACAGATACCTGAATATTTAATGTCGAGCGCGACATCATGTGCACCAAGATCGCGACGCTCGAACTCCCAGGGAGCAAGCGGGGCCTTAGCGCTCATTGCTGCATATCCACGTACTTTCATTTGCTTCTCCCTATGTTCGTTTCTACTTGTGGTTTTCTATTCAGTTTCGGTAAATGGTAGAGGTAGTGGTGATGTGTGTCCTGCGCGAGATGCCCGCGCAGTTACGCGACGCATGTGGTGGCGTCGGCAGAGAACTTCGTAGGCAACTTCAGCGCCAGGAGCAACATCTCCAACAACAACTTGTTCACCTTCGGTCACCATCACGCCGCCAAGAGTTCGAGCATTATGCGTGGCTCGTGATCCGCACCAACAGAGCGCTTCAACTTGCAAGGTATTAACGCGATCGGCGAGTTCTACCAATCGGGCAGATCCTGGAAATAACTTGGTGCGGAAGTCAGCCAAGATTCCGAAGGCAAAAACATCGATGCCAAGCCCGTCAACAATCTTGGCAAGTTGTTCGATCTGTTCGGCTTGATAGAACTGCGCTTCATCGCAGATTATGTAATCGATGCGATCACCGAGAGAAAGTCGCTCGACAACCAATTTATGAATATCTAGATCTGTATCGACTTCTATCGCTGCGCTCTGTAGCCCAAGACGCGATGAGATGACGCCTGAACCGGCGCGGTCCTTACTTGTAAAAATCAGACCAGTGCGACCGCGGCTCTTATGGTTGTGGGCAGTCTGTAAGGCGAGCGTGGATTTACCACTATCCATTGTTCCGCAGTAATAAATTAGCTCAGCCACGGGGTGCATCTTCGCATCTAATTAAGGAATAAGGCGAGAGCGACTTCATATGACGCCATTGCTCCTTAAGAAATCACGCAAATTATCTGAAAGAGCGGCGCTCATCTCAACGCTGATATGCGATGCGTCACGATATGCCACGATCCCGTCGACGATCGCCGG
Organism: Actinomycetota bacterium; assembly: GCA_041158325.1. GTDB lineage: Bacteria > Actinomycetota > Actinomycetes > Nanopelagicales > Nanopelagicaceae > Planktophila. The sequence goes on from JBEBBQ010000105.1 coordinate 21,112, forward strand.
ACAGGTATCAGAGCAGAGCCATGGAGTTGGATCTAGAGATATAAATCCACCAGCGACGCGAGGATCTGATTTCTCATTCTCGTCGCACTCGTTTGATTTGGCCGTCGCTAGGCAGCTAGGGATATCACGCTTGGGTTTCGGAGTATCTGAAATGTAGATCACTTTCGGAGCGCTATTTTGAACTTTCGAATACAAGGCGCGTTGACCGGCAAACCACCAAGAATCGCGCGATGAGAAGCGCTGCGGATAAGCAAAATGCTGGAAACCACTCATAATAACTGCGTCAGGATTTAAATCTTTGATGCGCTTGATTGAGTTCTCTCGCCAAGCATTGCAGTCGGAGTTTTTGAATGCGCCAGAGTTAATTCGTTCCACTTCAACCGCTGGACATGCAGACTTAGTCAAACTTATTAGAGCAAAGCCTTCATCGTTGGCGATCTTTTCAAGAGCTGGAAACCATTGTGCGGCGTGCGAATCACCATAGAGAACAACCTTGCGATCTGAATTAACGTCACCATAGAGACACTCAGGCGACTTCTTTTCCCCGTAGTTTGTATGACAACCATCGTCGTAGATCTTGGGTTTCTGTATAACCGCCACCAAGGAAACTGATCGTCCATTAGGAAGTGAGATGTCATCTTTAGTAGTCAGCAAGATTCCGCTAGCGACCAAAACTCCCGAGAGGGTGGCAGCAATGGCGAACCTACCGGTCTGGCGATTGGTCAATTTCGTTCTTGAGAAGGGCTTTTCAATAAAGCGATGAGTTAGATCTGCAGCCAATGCGGTGAGGGCAATTAAAAGGAATCGTTCAAATAGAGTGAGCGGTCGACCAAAACGCGTACTAGGAATTACTAGCAGTGGCCAATGCCAGAGATAGAAGGGATAGGAGATTTCTCCTAACCACTGGACGAAACGCAGACGCGAGAAATCATTAAGGATCGGAGGCCAGGAACGAATAAGTCCGATAAGAAGCGCTGTCGCAATAACCGGATAGAGAGCAGCAGTTCCAGGAAAAGGAGTGTTATCACTGAAGCGAATAACGCCGTAGAAAAGTGTTGCTACAGATGCCCAGATGATTATCGTTCTGGAAACGGATTTCTTCTCAAGAAGATTTTTTGGAATAAATAGTAAAAGTGCGCCAACGCCAAGTTCCCAAGCGCGAGTTGGAAGACTGTAGAAGGCCCAGATTGGTGCAGCGTTGGTTAAGTAGAGCGAGAATAGAAACGAGGCGATGGTGATCGCAAGAACACCACGGAATACCAAACGCTGGCGGCCGATCTTCCAAAGCGTAAAAATGATCAGCGGCCAGAGAAGATAGAACTGCTCTTCAACGGCGAGCGACCAGTAATGAATAACGGGCGAGGGGGTTGCATTTAGATTCTGATAATCGTTCTGCCACCAAGCAAAGAGATAGTTTGAGATGTAGATTGACGCGGCGAAGATATCTTGGCCAAGTGATGAACGAATCGTAGGTGGCAGAAATAGCCAAGCTCCAATTGCGGTGAGGATAAGGACGCTGATTGAGGCGGGAAGAAGTCGTTTGGCGCGCCGTAAAAAGAAGTTTCGATAGTTGAAGGCGCCACTTAAGGCAATTTCCTTAACGATAATTCCGGTGATTAGATAACCGGAAATTACGTAGAAGATATCGACGCCGATAAAGCCACCTGGCGCTAATTTGGCATGGAAGAGAACCACCAGCGTTGCCGCTATCGCACGAAGCGCCTGGATCTGGTGGATGCGAACTTTGGTACTCAAGAAGTTACCAATGATTTGATTTCGACGTTAGGAAAGCGCTTTGCAATAACTTCGCGGCCACCTAGTCCGGAGATTTCAAAGAGCACGTGGACTGATTTAACGACCGCGCCACTTCGTTCGGCTAATTCGAGCGCCGCCGCGATTGTGCCGCCCGTGGCTAGCACATCATCAACGATGACTACAGATTTGCCGTTGGCAAAGGCGTCGATATGGACTTCGATCTCATCCTCGCCGTACTCGAGACCGTATTTGGCACCGATAGTTTCGAAGGGTAGCTTTCCGCTCTTTCTAAAAGGCACAAACCCAGCGTTCTTCTCGAGGGCTATTGCTGCGGCAAAGATAAATCCGCGAGCTTCAATGCCGGCAATTACATCTACATCATCAATCTGAGTCGCGAAGGCCTTGATAACAGTTGAGTAAGCAGTTGGATTGGCTAGCAACGGCGTAATGTCTTTGAAGAGAATTCCGGGCTTTGGATAATCTGGAATATCTCTGATCAGGGAGAGGGCGTCTTCTAAATTCATAACGATCCAATTCCACCACATTAAGCGTGTCCGGGAAGGGAGTTGAACCCTCAAGCCCTTGCGGGCACTAACACCTCAAGCTAGCGCGTCTGCCAATTCCGCCACCCGGACCAGTGCGCTGCAAACGATAGCAACGCTGAAGCAACGAAGCAAAAGCAGGCTCTTTTCAGGCGATTGTGGGGGAGAATGATGGCATGAGCGAGATAAGAAATTTAGAAGATGAAGCGATTCGCATCTGCCAAGATCTAATCCGAATTCCCAGTGTGAATTTTGGTGAGGGTCGGGGAGATGAAGAAGCCGTCGCTAAATACATCGTCGCTTCACTCGCAGAAGTCGGAATAGACGCGAAGATTTATGAATCGGCGCCGAAGCGTTGCAATGTAATTGCACGAATAAAGGGAAGTAATCGGGCTAAGCCGGGCCTAGTTGTTCACGGACATATCGATGTTGTCCCAGCCAACGCCGCTGACTGGTCAGTTGATCCTTTCGCCGGCGAGATTAAAGATGGATGTATTTGGGGTCGCGGCGCTGTCGATATGAAGAATGTGGATGCGATGATCTTGGCCATTGTGCGAGATTGGGCGCAGCGCGGCTATGTTCCAGAACGCGACATTGTTCTCGCTTTCTTTGCTGACGAAGAAGCTGGAATGACCTTCGGCTCACGTTGGATGACTGCCAATCACCCTGAAGTTTTCGCTGGTTGCACTGAGGCGATTTCAGAGGTCGGTGGATTCTCCGTAACCGTTACCGATGGGAAGCGTCTTTACTTTATTGAAGCGGCACAAAAGGGTATCCATTGGATGAAGTTAACTGCGCAAGGTCGCGCAGGCCATGGATCGATGATGAACGATGAGAATGCGTTAACGGCGCTAACTGAAGCGGTAGCAAAAATCGGTCGCTACGAATGGCCACAGCGGTATACCAAGACAGTTAAAGACTTGTTTAAAGAGGTCGCGCGCGTAACCGGTAAAGCTTATGACGAGAAAGATCTTCGTCCATTACTCAGTGAGATTGGATCGACTGCGCGAATGATTGGTGCCACCTTGCAGAACACTGCAAATCCGACGATGTTGGAAGCTGGCTATAAAGCAAACGTGATTCCCGGTACAGCAAGTGCGGTGATCGATGGTCGTTTCTTACCCGGGTATGAGGCTGAATTAAACGAAACTGTTCGAGCGATCGTCGGTCCAGATATTTTAATCGAAACCGTTTCACACGATATCGCCTTAGAAGTTGATTTCGATGCCCCGCTTGTTGATGCGATGAAGGCAGCGATTCTCGCCCACGACCCAGAGGGAATTCCAGTTCCTTATCTAATGAGTGGTGGTACGGATAATAAAGCGCTCTCTGAAATTGGAATTGTTGGTTACGGTTTTTCTCCACTTCGCCTGCCAGCGGATCTTGACTTCATGTCTCTATTCCATGGCGTAGATGAACGAGTTCCAATTGATGGCCTGCGCTTTGGAGTGCGAGTACTTAACGACTTTTTAGAGAGTTGCTGAAACTTCGTTCAACGCGTTACGTACAACTTCAGGAAGTTCAATCTCTTCGCTAGCTAAAATACCTTGCAATTGCGCGGCGGTGCGGGCACCGACAACCGAACTAGTAACGCCGGGAAAATCTCGTACCCAAGCTAAGGCCACTTCAAGAGGCGAATAGCCAAGACCCTGCGCCGCAACAGAGACTGCTTCAACTATGCGACGTGATCGATCATTTAAGTAAGGTTCAATAAAGGGCGCGAAGTGCGGTGTAGCTGCGCGAGAATCGGCAGGAATTCCGTTGCGATACTTACCTGTAAGAACACCGCGACCTAGCGGAGACCAAGCGATAAAACCGGTCTCTATATAGCGAGAACATTGCAGCGAATCTTCCTCAACTTTTCGATTTAGAAGTGAAAATTCATTCTGCATGACAGCGATCGGCGCCTTACTGCTGTTGGCTTCCTGCAAAGAGATCGCTCGTGCGCTCTGCCACCCGTTGAAGTTAGAGATTCCTACATAGCGAGCTCGTCCTGATGTATATGCCCAATCAAGTGCCGAGAGCGCATCTTCTAGCTGTGCTCCCGTATCCCAACTTTGGATCATCCAGATATCTACATAATTGGTGCCTAAGCGAGTCAGCGATTTATCTAGCGAACTCATCAAGGAAGTGCGGGAGTTATCTGTTACTAATGAGCCATCTATGTAGGCAGAACCTGCTTTAGTTGAGATGACGACATCTTCTCGCTTGAAGAGCGTTCCGATTAGCCCGCCAATTACTCGTTCGGCATCTCCATCTCCATAGTGACTGGCTGAGTCAAAATAGTTTCCACCGGCTTCAATGAAAGCGCGTGCCTGATCGGCTGCTTCGTGGGTGTCGGTGTCGCGTCCCCAGGTCATCGTGCCTAAGGCAAGGCGAGAAAGGGAGAGCCCTGATCTTCCCGCGCGACGAAGTTCCATGGCGGCCACCCTAGCAAGACGCAAATGAAATTTGCGGATAACCTTCTAACATGACACGGATAGTTTTGTTACGCCATGCACATTCATCGGCCAATGCCAAAGCGATTCTTGCCGGAAGAGCGCCAGGTGTAGATCTCTCAGACCGCGGTCGTAAAGAATCGCAAGATGTTGCAAAGCGATTGAAGGAGATTAATTTCTCGCTGATCAGAGTTAGTCCAATGGAACGCTGCGCCCAAACGATAGAACCTTTACTCACGCATTTATCGAATGGCCGAGAAGCGAAGCCAATCATTGAAGTTGAACACGATCTCGTTGAAGTTGATTATGGCAAGTGGACCGGACGGAAGCTTACGGTTCTTTCAAGAGATAAGGCCTGGAAAGTTGTGCAAAACACTCCCAGTGCCATGTACTTTCCTGGTGGCGAAGGTTTGCTGGATGTTCAAGCACGAGCCATGCGCGCACTCAATAGCGCGGCTCATACTCCGGGTAGAGGCGCGAAGCTTCTGGTCAGTCATGGTGATGTAATCAAATCAATCGTGGCCAGCGTTTTAGGTACGCACTTAGATCACTTCCAGAAGATCGTTATCGATCCAGCGTCGTTAACTGTTCTTGATTTCAACGGGGTTGATTATCGAGTTCTAACTTTAAATAGCACCACCGCTCCAATCTCTACCTTCCTAAAGGAAGAGAGTTCCAAGAAGAAGCGTGTTTCAGCGCTGCTTGGTGGGGGATCTGGGCGTAAAGGCAAAGGATGAGCGGACAGATCTTTCTCTTCGATCCAGCCGATCGTTTTGTTGCAGGAACAGTAGGAGTTCCGGGGGAGCGTACCTTTTTTCTGCAAGCGCGAACGGGATCTCGTTTGATTTCAGTTTCATTAGAGAAGGCACAAGTTGCTGCTCTAGCCGAGAGAACTCAACAAATCCTGCGAGAAGTTAGATCATCCGAACCTCTAACCGTATTTGAACGTGTAGAGCGGGATGATCAGCCTTTAGAAACGCCAATAGATGAAGAGTTTCGCGTAGGCGTTATCGGTCTTGCTTATCTTTCAGATCGGAAAATGATTGAAATAGATCTTCAGGCGATCGCCGATAGTCAGTCACCTGAGGATGAAGAGTTGTTGATGGAGTTATCTGACAGCCAAGATATTTTGCGCGTCTTGATTCCATTAGGTTATGCAGAAAGCTTTGCAAAACGTGCGATCGCTGTTGTAGGCGCCGGTCGCGCACCTTGCCCGTTCTGCGGTGGTCCTATTGATCCAAGTGGCCATCTCTGTCCGCGCGCAAATGGATACCGTAGATGAGTAGTTTAAGCGCACAGGAAATAGAGGAGTATCTGAGAGATCTGAGCCATGGAGATTTATCAGTTACCGGACGACTGGTTGATGCATCGAATGCAACCTTGTACGCCTCATGTGAAGTCAAGGAAAGAACTTTAATTTGTATCTATAAACCAATCGCAGGCGAACGTCCACTTTGGGATTTTCCCGACGGCACCTTAGCCAATCGTGAATATCTGACATTCCTAGTGAGCCATTGGCTGGGCTTACATCTAGTGCCACCGACAGTTCTACGTGACGGGCCTTACGGAACTGGGATGGTTCAGCTCTGGATAAATATTGATGAGAGCGTCGATTTGATGGAGTTCTTCAAAGAGGATAACGCCGAACTTCGCAAGATCGCGCTACTTGATCTAATCACAAACAACACAGATCGAAAAATTGGCCATTTGATTCCGACTCCAGAAGGCGCGGTCTTTGGATGCGATCACGGAGTTACCTTTCACGAGGAAGATAAATTGCGGACAGTTCTTTGGCAGTGGGCGAAGCAGCCATTTACTAGCGATGAGTTAGAGATCTTGCAGTTGGCAAAGATGTTGATTGCAACTGAGAAACGAGATGTTGTCCTTGGACTCATTGAAGAGGAAGAGTTAGAAGCAACCGTAGATCGAATCGATAGAGCCCTTGCAGAGAAGTGTTTTCCAGAACCTAACCCAGATTGGCCAGCGGTTCCGTGGCCACCGTTCTAGGATGATCGCATGAAGGCCTGGTCCGATCTTTATATTCCGCCGCTCGATCCGCGCTTTTCTTTAGCACCCCTTTCTCTGCATGACACGGCAACTAGTTCGGTTAAACCACTTTCCCGTAAAGAGATCTATCGAATCTATGTCTGTGGAATTACTCCATACGATGCAACTCACCTAGGCCATGCCAATACTTATCTGGCTTTCGATCTTGTAAATAGATACCTCCGGGCAACGGGTGCTCAGGTCAATTTCGTTGAGAACATAACTGATATCGACGACCCGCTTCTGGAGCGAGCAGCGCGCGACGGCATCGACTGGGAAGATCTTGCTCATTCACAAATCGAACTTTTTAAGTCAGATATGGTCGCGCTGCATGTGATTCCACCAGCACATTACATCGGAGCTGTCGAAGCGATCCCTGAAGTAATAGATGCAATTAAGGCGCTGCAAGAGAAAGGCACCGTCTATAGCGTTGATCAAGACCTCTACTTTGAAGTTAGAAGTGATTCAACCTTCGGGCGACGTTCAAATTTATCAGAGAGTGACATGCTCGAGATTTTTGCACAACGTGGGGGAGACCCACTTAAGCCGGGTAAGAAGGATCCACTCGATGCACTTCTTTGGTTGGCGCAACGTCCGAATGAACCAGGCTGGAGTTCAGTGTTTGGTTCTGGTCGTCCAGGATGGCATATCGAATGCTGCGCAATCGCGCTCAATTATTTAGATATCGCAGCCGATGAACAAACCTCCGTGGATATCCAAGGCGGCGGCAGTGATCTTATTTTTCCGCACCATGAAATGTCTGCGGCGCAATCCAAGATGATCAATGGACGCGAGTTTGCAACACATTATGTTCACGCCGGAATGATTGGTCTCGATGGCGAAAAAATGAGTAAATCAAAGGGAAACCTGGTTCTAGTTTCTAATTTGCTCAAAGAAGGTCGCGACGCAATGGCAATTCGTTTGGCGCTGCTAAGCCATCATTACCGAAGTGATCACATGTGGACAGATCACGATCTAGTTGCTGCCGAGGATCTTCTAAACGAGATGCGGATTGCGCTCTCGCGTATGGAAGTAGCTCCAACTGATTCAGCGATCAAAGAAATTATTGCAGCCCTGGCAAATGATCTTGATACTCCTCGTGCAATCAGCGCTTTGCGAAATTGGCTTGCAGCAACTAACGCTGGAAAAGCTGGAGGAAGTCCTGGAGAACTTTCGCGCGCCATTGACACCTTGTTAGGGATAGCTTTCTAACTCCCTTCTTGGCGCCTTAAGAAACGTTCAAGTTCGCGAGCGATCTCATCCCCAGAAACATCGGAAAATGCAGCGCTATCTTTACTCTCTTCCAGCGCTTTAACGTAATCGCCTATCTCACTATCTTCTTGCGTTAGTTCGTCGACTTCTTTCTCCCATTCCCTTGCGTGGTCGTCCAATTCACCAAGTGGAAAGTCGATCTGCAGAAAATCTTCCAGCGCATTAATCAGGGCAAGCGTTGCCTTCGGGGATGGAGAACTACTTGCATAGTGAGGAACCGCAGCCCAAAATGAGATCGCCGTTATTCCGCGGCGCAGACAAGCATCCTGAATAACTCCGAGGATTCCGGTTGGACCTTCATATCGACTCACTTCTATTCCTAATCGTTTAGCGATATCGGGATGTGCGCCTGATCCAGTAACAGTAATCGGGCGGCTGTGAGGAGCGTCAGCAAGCATTGATCCCAAAGTGATCACCGTTGAAACTTCCAGATCGTCTGCTAGATCCAATAACTGGTGAGTAAAAGTTCGCCATTTCATTGATGGTTCGACGCCGCGAACGATTACAAAGTCATTGGGAAATTGCGGAGTAGATAGGCCAAAAACTTGGGTTCCAGGCCAGATAAGGGATCGAACTAGTGATCCATCAATTTCAATCATTGGCCGATTTACTTGAAAGTCGTAATAATCTTCAGAATCTATGTCAGCAATTAGCTCAGGAATTAGATCGGTGGCCTTTGGATTATCGACATCAGCGATTTCACTCCAGATACCTAAGAGATGTGAAACTGCTCCAGTTGCCGCTTCTGCAGCATCATTCCAACCAGAGAATGCGATAACCATGATTGGCGAACGCAGCGCAGGTATCTTATGAATCTCCACATTGAGCACCTTACGGTAACCTCTGCCAAGTGACGAGCCCTAATCGCCAGAGACCCGCGGGATTACTCCGCCAAGCCCTGGCTTCGCGCACGGTAATCGCCGATGGCGCGATGGGCACGATGTTGCAAGAGGCCGATCCAACGCTTGAGGATTTCCAAGGCCATGAAGGTTGTAATGAGATTCTCAACGTTTCCCGTCCGGATATTGTGCGTGGAGTTCACGAGAAGTATTTAGCGGTTGGCGTTGACGCTATTGAAACAAATACCTTCGGTGCCAACTGGGCGAACTTAGCTGAGTATGGAATTGAAGATCGAATCTACGAATTGGCCTTTGCAGGCGCAAAGATCGCTCGAGAGGCTGCAGATGCGGCGAGTACGAAAGAGAAGCCACGTTTCGTGCTTGGATCTCTTGGACCCGGAACTAAGTTACCTTCTCTAGGGCACACCACATATCAAAAGTTAAAAGATGCTTACTACACAGCGGCTAAGGGACTTCTGGATGCAAAGTCAGATGCGCTCCTAGTCGAAACGACGCAGGATCTATTGCAGGCTAAAGCTGCGGTAAATGGATGTCGCCAAGCGATCGCCGAAGTCGATTTTGACGTAGTTCTAATCGCACAAGTAACTGTTGAGACAACAGGAACGATGTTGCTTGGCTCCGAAATCGGTGCCGCGCTAAATGCGCTCGAGCCTCTCGAGATTGATTTAATCGGCCTTAACTGCGCGACAGGTCCTGCCGAAATGTCTGAGCACCTACGTTACTTATCAAAGTTTGCTAACTGCGCGATTTCGGTTATGCCCAACGCAGGTTTACCAATTCTTGGAGCCAAGGGCGCTGAGTATCCACTTGGTCCGACGGAGTTAGCCGATGCGCTGGAAACTTTCGTTGGCGATTACGGAATCGGCTTAATTGGTGGTTGCTGCGGAACGACCCCCGAACACCTTGCAGCAGTTGTCGAGAAAATGTCGAGTAAGCCTTTTAAGAATCGGGGAGCGGCGCTTGATCCAGGTGCTTCATCGCTCTATCAATACGTTCCATTTCGCCAAGACAATACTTACCTAGCGATCGGCGAGAAGACCAATGCCAATGGCTCTCGCGCTTTCCGTGATGCACTTGTTGCCGAAGATTGGGAGAAGTGCGTAGAAATCGCGCGCGATCAGATCCGCGACGGTGCGCATATGCTCGATCTTTCAGTTGATTATGTTGGTCGCGATGGCGCTAAGGATATGTATGAGATCGCATCGCGCTTTGCCACTGCATCTACTCTGCCAATCGTTCTTGATTCAACCGAACCTAATGTAATCAAAGCTGGACTTGAAGCGCTCGGTGGTCGCTGTGTAATCAACTCCGTTAACTATGAAGATGGTGACGGCCCTACATCTCGTTTTGCACGAATCATGCCTTTAGTTAAGGAACATGGCGCGGCAGTAGTTGCGCTCACTATTGATGAAGAAGGTCAAGCCCGTACCGCTGAATGGAAGTTACGAGTTGCACGTCGACTCATTGAAGATCTAACTGCGAATTGGCAGATGAAGACCGGCGATATCTTGATTGACGCACTTACTTTTCCTATCGCTACTGGGCAAGAAGAGACTCGTCGCGATGGCATTGAAACAATCGAGGCGATTCGTCAGCTCAAGGTTGAGTATCCAGATGTTCAGACAACTTTGGGCGTTTCCAACGTCTCATTCGGTTTGAACCCAGCAGCGCGTGTTGTTCTCAACTCTGTCTTTTTGCACGAATGTGTAGCAGCTGGCCTTGATTCAGCAATCGTTCATCCGTCAAAGATCACACCTCTGGCGCGTATTGAAGAACGGCATAAAGAAGTTGCCCTCGATTTGGTTTATGACCGACGTAAATACGACGGCGAGACCTGTATCTATGACCCGCTAACCGAATTCCTACAGCTCTTCGAAGGCGTAGAGCTTGCCGCATCCCGCAACGTTCGAGCCTCAGAGCTAGCTGCGCTTCCACTTACTGAACGTTTGCAACGTCGCATTATTGACGGCGAGAAAGTTGGCCTCAGCGATGATCTCGACAGCGCGATGGCTGAAGGCATCAAACCACTTACGATCATTAATGATTACCTGCTCGAAGGTATGAAGGTTGTAGGCGAGCTTTTCGGTAAAGGCGAGATGCAACTTCCCTTCGTGCTTCAGAGCGCTGAAGTTATGAAGACAGCAGTTGCTTATCTTGAGCCACATATGGAGAAGACCGAAGACGAAGGTCGAGGCACCATGTTGCTGGCAACGGTTAAGGGCGATGTGCACGATATCGGCAAGAACTTGGTAGATATTATCTTGAGCAACAATGGATATACCGTTGTAAATATCGGAATTAAGCAGACGATCAATCAGATTATCGATGCTGCACAAGAATCTAATGTCGACGCTATTGGTATGAGTGGATTACTTGTTAAGTCAACCGTAATCATGAAAGAAAATCTGGAAGAGTTAACCAACCGTGGGCTTGCTGAAAAGTGGCCAGTTGTTCTTGGGGGAGCAGCGCTGACCCGCGCCTTCGTTGAACAAGATCTGGCTGGGATGTTCCCCGGAGAAGTTCGTTATGCACGAGATGCATTTGAAGGACTTCGCTTGATGGATTCGATCATGGCGGTTAAGCGCGGAGTTCCAGGAGCTGCGTTGCCTGCACTTAGAGAACGTAAAGTGCCACTACGCCCGAAGAAGGATGAAGATCTAGTTATTGATACTAAGCGAAGCGATGTCGCAATTGATGTCGATATTCCTGCCGCTCCGTTCTTCGGTTCCCGAATCATTAAGGGGGTTCCTTTAGCGGATTATGTAGAAATGCTTGATGAGCGAGCTCTATTCGTCGGTCAGTGGGGTTTAAAAGGCGCACGTGGTGAATATGAAACTATGGTTGAAAATGAAGGTCGCCCACGTCTTCGCGCGCTTCTAAATCAAGTTCAATCTAAAGGTTGGCTAAATGCCGCCGTTGTTTACGGTTACTTCCCATGTGTTAGCGATGGCAATGATCTGGTGATCTTGCATCACGAAGGCCCTGATAAAGGTAAAGAGCGCACGCGCTTCTCATTTCCGCGCCAATCTCGTGATCGTAGACTTTGCTTGAGCGACTTCTTTGCGGCAAAAGATTCAGGAAAGACCGACGTTGTCGCGTTCCATGTAGTAACAATGGGCAGCGAGATCAGTAAAGCGGCAAATGAACTCTTTGCGGCAAACAATTACCGCGAATATTTGGAGCTGCACGGTCTCTCAGTGCAGTTAACTGAAGCCCTTGCCGAGCATTGGCATGCCCGAGTCCGTGAAGAGTTCCATGTCCGTGGCGACGATGCCCCAGATCTGCAGGGAATTCTTGATCAGGGCTATCGTGGATCTAGATATTCATTTGGTTATCCAGCATGTCCCAACATCGAGCAACAAGTTGAACTATGCGAATTGCTAGAACCAGGTCGAATTGGCGTTGAACTATCGGAAGAGTTCCAGCTACATCCAGAACAAAGCACCTCTGCGATTATCGTTCACCACCCTGAGGCGAAATACTTCAACGCGAATTGAGTTTCCAAGCAGTTTTCTTCGACATGGACGGACTCTTTTTAGATTCCGAGCCTCAATGGCATGAAGCCGAAACGCTCATGATGCGGGAAAACGGTTATGACTGGAAACCAGAAGATCAATTGCATTGTCTAGGCGGACCGCTAAGTCGCGTCGCTGAGTACATGTCCAATTGCCTGCAAGCGCGAAGATCGCCGGCGCAATTAGCAGAGATG
>JBEBBQ010000106.1:0-6940 GCA_041158325.1 Actinomycetota bacterium
TCTGGTGGAAAAGTTAAGGCGAGCAAGAATGATAAATACTTACAGGTCGAAGAGTTCCTTCGTCTTTTGATTCCATCCTTAAATTCAGCGATAGAAGCTGGGCATATTGCTAAACCAGATGCGAAGCACCCGCTAACCATCGTGGATCTCGGCTGTGGCCATGCCTATCTAACATTTGCTGCCCATCAGTATTTACGTAGTGAGGGAATTGCGGTCAAGGTAGTTGGTATTGATATTCGCGAAAGTGCGCGCGCTAGAAATAATGAGATTGCTAAGAAGTTAGGTATTTCAAATTCCATTGAGTTTAGAGCCGAAGAAATTTCAGAGACCACCTTAAAGAGTGCAGACATTGCTATTGCACTCCATGCCTGCGATACCGCAACAGATGACGCGCTTGCTTGGTCGGTAACAGCCGGTGCAAAACTGGTATTAGTTGCTCCGTGTTGCCATCACGATATTCAAGCCCAAATGGTTGAGATACCTGAGCCGTGGTCGATGGTTACAAAGAATGGAATTATGAAAGAGAGATTGGGTGATCTGATCACTGATGGCTTACGGATACAGATCATGAAGTTATCTGGCTATCGCGTTGAAGCTATTGAATTCATCGGGGGAGAACACACCCCAAGAAATTTGATGATTCGCGCAGTAAAGACAGGTGCGAAAGCCGATTCCTCTGAGGAAAAGCGCTATCAGGAGATGATCTCGCTCTGGAAAGTTAAGCCTGCGCTAGCAACCCTTCTCAACCGTTAGACTTGCGCGCATGTCCAAAGTACTTGCATCTCTTCCAGTCGGCGAAAAAGTCGGCATCGCATTCTCTGGTGGCCTTGATACTTCGGTAGCAGTTGCCTGGATGCGCGATAAGGGTGCGATTCCTTGCACTTACACGGCAGATCTTGGCCAGTATGACGAGACTGATATTGACTCTGTACCAGTTCGCGCAAAAGAGTACGGCGCAGAAATTTCTCGCCTCGTAGATTGCAAAACTTCACTAGTTGAAGAAGGCCTTGCTGCAATCGCTTGCGGTGCATTTCATATCCGCTCTGGCGGCAAGCAGTATTTCAATACAACTCCTCTTGGCCGCGCAGTAACCGGCACACTTTTGGTTCGCGCGATGTTGCAAGATTCAGTTGAAATTTGGGGAGATGGTTCGACCTATAAGGGCAATGATATTGAACGCTTTTATCGTTACGGTCTCTTAGCCAATCCAAATCTAAGAATCTATAAGCCTTGGCTGGATGCAGATTTTGTTCGCGAACTCGGTGGCCGCAAGGAAATGTCACAGTGGTTGGTGGCTCATAACTTCCCATATCGCGACAGCGTAGAAAAGGCATATTCAACAGATGCCAATATCTTGGGCGCAACACATGAAGCGAAAGATCTCGAAAATCTAGATGTCTCGATCGAGATAGTAAATCCAATTATGGGCGTTAAGTTCTGGGATTCCTCGGTATCTATCGCATCAGAAGATGTGAAGATCCAATTCGTTCAAGGCCGCCCGGTTGCAATTAATGGAAAAGATTTCACTGACGTTGTAGAACTTATGAAAGCCGCAAACGAGATCGGCGGTCGCCATGGTCTTGGAATGGCTGATCAGATCGAAAACCGCATTATTGAAGCAAAGAGCCGTGGCATTTACGAGGCACCAGGAATGGCGCTCTTATTTATCGCCTATGAGCGCTTGTTAAGTGCAATCCATAACGAAGACACAATTGCTAACTACCATGCAGAGGGTCGCCGCTTAGGTCGCCTACTTTACGAAGGCCGCTGGTTAGATCCACAATCTCTAATGTTGCGCGAATCGCTGCAACGTTGGGTTGCCTCCGCAGTGACCGGTGAAGTAACTATTCGCCTGCGTCGCGGAGACGACTTCTCAATTATCAATACAACTGGTCCAGCGCTTAGCTACCATCCTGAAAAACTTTCCATGGAGCGCACTGAAAACGCTGCCTTCGGCCCGGTTGATCGCATCGGTCAATTAACTATGAGAAATCTAGATATCGCCGATACTCGCGCCAAGCTTGAGATGTACCGCGATCAAGGCCAACTTGGTTCTGGAGAATTCAAATTGATTCAAGAAATTGGTGAAGGAGAAAAGAAGTAATGAAGAAGGCATTTGCACTACTTGCTGTATCAGCCCTGTTACTTACCGGATGTGGAGAAAAAGAAATGAGCGCTTCGTCAGATAACTTGCCTACAGTTACAACCAATCAAGGAGAAGCGCCAACAATTGGTGCACCTGAAGGTAACCCACCAACTACCTTGGTAACAAAAGACATCATCGTTGGTAGCGGTGCAGAAGCGCTACCAACATCAACTATGACAGTGCATTACACGCTAATGACTTGGTCCAATGGACAGTTAATCGAATCTTCTTGGAATGGTGGATCACCTGCCACATTTCCATTGGCAAATGTGATCGTAGGTTGGCAGCAAGGTATTCCAGGAATGAAAGTTGGCGGTCGCCGTTTATTAGTTATTCCACCTGATCTTGGTTATGGCGCCCAAGGTGGCGGACCTATTGGACCAAATGAAACTCTAATATTCGTCGTTGATGCGATAGGTGTTGCTTAACTCACCTACAGATCGTTATTTCTGGGTGTTATGATGGCCTTGTTGTTTTTCGGGGTCGATGTAATTTCGAACCGGCAGTGAAAGTCTGCGACCCGGTCATAGCCAGTGACCGGTGGATTGGGTGTAATTCCCGAACCGACGGTTAAAGTCCGGATGAGAGAAAACCAACGTGTAGCTGTCGCACCCTTTGCGCATTTAGTTTTTGCTAGAGGGATAGTGCGTCGGCTGCCACTGCTTTTTCCACCCCCGAGATGCAGCACCGATTCTCGAGCAAGGGTGTTGAAGATGAACCAAGTCTTAAGTGCAGAAAGTGCGATGGCGCGCGCCATTGAGTGCGCACGTCTTGGTTTAGGTAAAACATTCCCAAATCCAATTGTTGGCGCAGTTATAACTAGCGCAACTGGAGAATTAATTAGCGAAGGTTTTCATCAGGGCACAGATCATGCTGAAGTCGTTGCGATCAAGGCGGCTAAAGAGATTCCAGCGGGTTCAATAATTTATGTGACTCTGGAACCCTGCAACCACCAAGGAAAAACTCCGCCTTGCACAGAAGCGATTATTGATGCTGGCATCTCAAAAGTTGTTTATGCAGTTGCAGATCCAAATCCGATTGCGGCAGGTGGCGCTGCAAAGCTACGAAATTCAGGAATTGAAGTTGTAGCAGGACTGCTCGAAAGCGAAGCCGCCTTCGATAATCGCGCTTGGATAACCAAGATTGCCAAAGATCGTCCGCGAATAACTTGGAAGATCGCCTCAACTATGGATGGGAAAGTTGCGGCAAGTGACGGAAGTTCTAAATGGATTACCAGCGAGCTTGCACGAGCTGATGTAGCCGCGCTTCGCTCACAGGCTGACGCAATACTTACTTCAACAGCAACTGTTCTAGCCGATAACCCACTGCTTACAAGTAAGGGTTTGGGCAAGAACCCGGTTCGCATTGTTATGGGGGAGCGAGAAATTGCTCCAGGCTCGCAGGTACTTAATTCAGATGCTGAAACTGTCGTAATAAAATCCCATGATTTTCAAGATTTGATTTCATTGAGTAAGGAACGTGAATTCAATCAAATACTTGTTGAATCCGGACCGACCTTCGGCACTGCACTCTTAAAGGCAGATCTAGTAGATGAAGTTATTCTCTTCCAGGCTCCGACCTTCTTTGGTTCAGGGACCCCTTCTATTTCAGATTTGGGCGTGTCCACTATTTCGCAGCGATTAGATTTTGAGATAGCAGATGTTGAAGTAATCGGCGCAGATTTGAAGATAACCCTTATCAATTGCGCAAACCAAGAAGAAGGTGGGCGCTAATGTTTACGGGATTGATTCAAGATGTGGGCCACGTTTCTGCAATTGAAATGCATGAAACGAGCGCGAAATTAGAGATAACTAGCCCAGAAATCGCCTCCCAGATCTCCAAAGGCGATTCAGTTAGCGTCAATGGGACCTGTCTAACGGTTGTCTCATTCACCAACGAAAGCTTTGTAGTAGATGTCATGGTGCAAACCCTCAGCCTTACTTCAACCGGCGCTCTTCTTGTTGGATCTCCAGTAAATCTTGAACTTGCAACGAGAAGTCAAGATCGACTGGGTGGGCACATCGTGCAAGGACACGTTGATGGCGTTGCAAAAGTTGCGGGAATCTCTGCCGATAAAGAGTGGACGCGCATGGATGTTGAAGTGCCGGCGCACCTTATGAAATACGTCGTTGCCCAAGGATCAATTTGTATTGAAGGAGTTTCCCTAACGGTAGGTGAGTTGAATGACTCGCAAAATCAGGTATCTGTTTGGTTGATTCCAGAAACTCTGGCAAAGACCAATCTCTCAGTAAAGAAAATCTCTGATCCCCTCAATGTCGAGGTTGATGTTCTAGCCAAATACGTGGAAAGACTTATTGCACGCGGACAGGATGGCAAATGAGTAATTTAGAGAAAGTATTCTCTGATTTTAAGGCGGGTAAGTTCATCGTCGTAACCGATGATGAAAACCGCGAGAATGAAGCCGATCTAATCCTGCTTGCCGATAAAGCAACCCCAGAAAATATCGGCTTTATGGTCAGATATACATCTGGTGTGATCTGCGGAATCATCACTGAAGAAACCGCCAAGAAGTTAAAGCTTCCGCTAATGGTCAAGCGCAATGAAGATAACCACACGACCGCCTTTACGGTCACAGTTGATGTAATCGCAGGACGCTCTACTGGTATTCCAGCTGCCGAACGAGCAAACACACTGCGCGCACTTGCCGACCCCAATTCACTACCGACAGATTTTGCGCGACCAGGACATGTCTTTCCGCTAATTTCAGTACCCGGTGGACTTCACCAGCGTCGTGGCCATACTGAAGCAAGCATGGCGCTATGCGAGTTAACTGGGTCTAATCCCTGCGCAGTTCTCTCTGAATTAGTTAATGATGATGGATCGATGATGCGCGGTTCTCAGATAACCGAATTCGCTAAAGCACACGGCTTGGAAGTTATCTCTATCGATGAGCTTTCACGAGTACTTCCGATGAAGAAGAGCACAGATGTAGCAAGCCTTGAATGGGCCGAGCTTCCGTTGGGTAACCCGCAATGGCAGATATCCACGTACATTTCACCAACTGGCGCTGAACACGCTGTTCTTAAATTTGCAAAGAACAATGATGTGCAACCTCTCGTTCGTATCCATTCAGAATGTTTGACCGGAGATGTTTTCGGTTCGCAACGCTGTGATTGTGGTCCGCAGCTACAAGAAGCGATCTCACAGATTCAAGAAAACGGTCATGGATACGTTCTCTACATTCGCGATCATGAGGGTCGCGGTATCGGTCTGGCTGAGAAGATTCGCGCCTATGCCTTGCAGGATTCAGGACAAGATACCGTGGAAGCAAATATCTCAATCGGACAGCCTGTCGATGATCGAACTTACGAGGATGCCGTTGAAATTCTCAAGCGCTTAAATTTAAAGGGCTTAACTATTCTGACCAATAACCCAGAGAAGATAAGCGCTCTAGAAGGTAAGGGATTTATCGTTACAACTAAATCCCTAGAAATCGCTTCCAATAAATTCAATAAGAAGTATTTAGAAACTAAGCGAGATAAGTTAAACCACGCGTTAGGAGCGATCTAATGGCCGGACATGCACCTGAAGTTAAGATTCCACAACTTCCTCATCTAAAGGCGGTAGTAATTACCGCCGCTTGGCACCCCGACATTTGCGATTCGCTAGTTGCCGGAGCGGTACGTGGATTTAAAACAGCAGGTATCGCAAGCCCCACGGTACGCACCGTTGCTGGATCTTTTGAGCTTCCACTGGCTGCGCAGTTAGCTTTTGATGAAGGCTTTGATGTCGCAGTAATCGTTGGACTTGTACTACGTGGTGAAACCCCACACTTTGATTACGTCTGCCAAGGAGTAACTCAAGGCGTAATGGATGTTTCGCTAAGCCGTTCTAAGCCCATTGGTTTCGGTGTACTCATGTGCGACAACCTGGAACAAGCAACTGCAAGAGCTGGTCTGCCTGGCAGCAAAGAAGATAAAGGCTATGACAGCGCACTTGCAGCGCTGAGCGTTCTAAATAAAGGTTAAGTTGTGCCAGAACTTCCAGAAGTTGAAACGGTTCGCCGCGGCTTAGTTAGCCTGGTTAAAGGCTACAAAATAGCTGCAGCACATGATTTGCATCCACGTGCACTTAAACCTGAATCCATTGCACCGCTTAAGTCGATTCAAGGTGCGAAGATTATTGATTTAAATCGCCGTGGAAAGTTTCTCTGGTTTGTGTTGGATCGTCCGCAGGTATTGGTTGCTCATCTTGGCATGAGTGGGCAGTTCCTCATTCATCAACCAGGCCATCCCAAAGCAAAACATATCCGTGCCCAATTTGATCTAACTAAGCAGATGCGCAAGCGTGAGTTAGTCTTCAATGACCAGCGCACCTTTGGCTGGGTATCCGTTGAAGAAACCACCGATGGTGTTCCAAGTTCTGCTCAGCACATTGCACGCGATCCTTTTGATACTAACTTTGATCTACAAGAAACAATAGAGAAATTTGCAAAACGAAAAATTAGGATTAAAACCGCGCTTTTAAATCAAGAAATCATGAGCGGGGTCGGGAACATCTACGCGGATGAAACGCTTTGGCGCGCCAAGGTTCACCCTGAAATTTCAACCGCTGATCTTTCCAAGAAGAAAATTAGTTCGATTATTGGATTTGCCACAGAGGTAATGAGTGAGGCCATAGAACAAGGCGGCACCTCATTTGATGATCTCTACATAAATGTAAATGGCGAAAGTGGATTCTTCGAGCAAGCCCTTGCGGCATATGGGAGAACCGATGAGCCATGTCCACGTTGCGGTACACCTATTCGCCGGATCACTTTCGGCGCTAGATCAT
>JBEBBQ010000107.1:0-3806 GCA_041158325.1 Actinomycetota bacterium
AGTACCCAACTACCCTGATCTGCCAACGCTAACTTTCCGAGAATCGCTACGACTTCTTGTGATTCAGCAGAACGCGGGGACCAACAAATAAGAACAACTGGCTTGGCTTTAGAGAGCGCAAGAAATTCATTAGTTAAATTCTCAGGAGTTATCTCAACGCCGGGCATTGGTCCGGCAGCCTCTGGCTTTGGTTTTCCGAGAGAACTTAAATCAACTGCTCGCCCAAAATTAGGTGGAAGCGTCATGTTTGTGCCTCCGCTTCTACTCCAGAATCACGACGAAATGGCAGTACATCTTCAATATATGACTGCGCAGCAAAGGTTAGCCCAACATCATGGCCTTCGCGTTCACTTAAGTACCAACGATGTTCTAGAACTTCATGGAAGAACTGCGCTTCTTCGATGCGACCTTTCAAATTATCAGGAATCATCGCAACGATCGGCATATAGGTTTCATTTAACCAACGACGTGCAGAATCTTGCATTGGGGGTTTTGGACTTTCTTCGCGGCCGCGGAAGCGATCGAGTGATGCCAACAAACGCTTGGCTTGCAAAGCTTCGGTTTCGAGTCCAGTTAATTCGCGTAAACGATTGCGGTGATAGCCGGGTGCCACAAGTTTTGGCTGGAAGTAAAGTTTTTCTGATGTGCCATCTAGCGAAACAGATACTTCATCTACCGCAAACCCAAGATCGTGTAATTGGCGCATTGCACGTTCGACTGCATGGCGATCTTTTGGATCGAGAACCTGGCGTTCCTTAAGCGCTTTCCAGATTCGGTGATATCGCTTGATTACCGCCTCGCTTGCACGGATCGGATCCATGCCTGGGTACAGAACACCAGAGAGCGCAAGGTCTTCAAGTTCAGCTGCAACATTGAAATGTGCAATTTCAAGATCGTGTTCGCGTTGTCCATCGCTCAAAGTTTTCTGGAATTCACCAGTTTCAGCATCGACTAAGTAGGCGGCAAAGGCTTCAGCATCGCGTCGGAATAAAGTATTTGATAGTGAGCAATCGCCCCACCAGAAACCAAGTAGGTGAAGTTGTACTAACAACAACGCCAGAGCATTTGCCATCATCGTGATGTCATTAGCCGTTACATCTTTGCCGCTAAGCAATACGCGGTAGGGCAGCGAATATGGCAGGAAACGCGTAACTAGTGCGCAGGGAAGTTCTTCCGCGCTTTCATCGGTTCGCCCTTCGATAACCGCGATCGGCTGAACGCTGGGGGCTCCAAGATGTGCCAATTCGCGCAGCGCTTTATATTCGCGGTTAGCGAATTCCGAGACAGTTTCTTTAACTGCATAGACTTCTGCATCTGGATCATCGGTTGATCGAACCAAGCGAACGATATGTCGAGAAATACCGCGCTTTTCGGTCAGCGCTGGATCTTCCGGCCATTCCTCCAAATTGATATGCCAAGGCAAGCCAGTAACGGCGGCGATTTCTTCGCCTAATCCCGTAATGCGTAACGCCATGTATGAAGGATATCGCTTTAGAATAGGTCACATGGCAATAGCAGATCGCATCAAACGCAAACCTAAGTCAAAAACTAAGGCAAAAGCAGCACCAACAGATTTCGGTACTCAAGGAAATCCGATAGATAGATCACATCCCTTTTATTTCGGATTTGTCGCAGCTTTAGGAGCCTTAGTTGCAATAGTGCTTTTGCGCGCACTTGCAAGCACGAGTCAGATTTTCGTCTTGATAATTGTCGCCTTATTTTTAGCAACAGGCTTAAATCCAGCGGTTATGGCTATCCAGCGTCGTGGGCTCTCGCGAGCAAATTCTGTAGCCATTATTTTTGTGTCGGTAATCCTTTTCACCGGATTTTTTATCGCAGTAGTTGTTCCACCAGTACTTTCTCAAGGAAGCGCGTTGATTAACAATGCGCCTACCTTGTTATCCGATCTAGAAAACAATGCAACGATTGCTAACTTAAATGAACAGTTCGGTGTGATTGATACCTTGCAGGCGCAATTAAAGGAAGTCACCGCTGATGGAACACTAATTATCTCTGCTTTTGGTGGGGTGATTGGTGTCGGAAAATCTGTTCTTTCAGGAGCCTTCTCTGCTCTTACAATTCTTATTTTGACTCTTTATTTCATCACTTCACTCCCACAAATGGTTGAACTTGGAGTTCGCTTTGCACCAGCTAGTCGAAGAGAACGCCTTTCGCTTCTAGTTAATGCAATCATCGCAAGAGTGGGTTCCTTCGTTGGCAGTCAGATTGCAATCGCTTTCATGGCCGCTATTTTCGTATTCGCGCTATCGCTAGCTCTATCACTTCCATCACCGATAGCGATTGCCATGATCGTTCTAGTATGCGGGTTAATCCCGCTGATTGGCCATTTCATCGGCGCATCGGTAGTTACGATAATTGCTCTCACCCAATCCGTATCAATTGGTGTAATTGCTTTTGTTGCTTACGTGGTCTACGTACAAGTTGAAAATTATGTAGTGACACCACGAATAATGAAGCGAACTCTTGCACTTCCTGGCGCCGTAACAATTATTTCAGCTCTCATTGGTTCATCTCTGCTCGGTCTAATCGGAGGATTGCTTGCAGTTCCAGTTGCGGCATCAATTATCTTGATCCTTGATGAAGTCGTCTTCCCGCGCGCAGATAACGCTTAAACTTCAGTAGGCAGCGGCAAGCGCTCTGGCGCAAGCACTTTAGTTATCTCGCTCAAAACTGTATGAACAGCGGGTTCACCCACCCAGAGATGCTTGGCACCAGCAACTGGAATAATCTCGATCTGAGTTAGCGCTTTAAATCTTTCAATAGCTTGCGGTGGCTGCAAATAATCATCATATTCAGGAACAAGTGCAATAACGCGACGCCCATCTTTGGCCCAATATTCCAGGTCGCTTACTTCAGATGTACGAAGTGGCGGAGATAAAAGAATTAGCCCTTTTACTCGTGGGTCTTTTGCATGGCGAAGCGCTAGATCCGTGCCAAATGACCAACCAACAACCCAAAGATTTGTAAGACCTAAAGTGTCCAAGCAGTAAGTCATCATCGCTTCGACATCTAATTTTTCTAATCCACCGTTATCAAATGAACCTGTGCTGGTGCCCGCTTCGCTTGTTGTGCCGCGAGTGTTGAAGCGAACAACTTCTATTCCAGCCATATCAGGTAAGCGATTGGCGGCCTTTTTATAAACATGGCTATCCATCATTCCGCCTGCAGTTGGTAGAGGATGAAGGCAAAGGATCGCGCCGGTGTAACCGCTAAGTGGTGCAGCGCTTTCACCGATCAGTGTTTGGCCATCACTGGTTGTCACTGTAAATGGAGTGCGCAGCGCCGGTAGAACAGTGCTCGGGCGTACTGGCTGCAACATGCAGGAGAGTCTAGTCTTTCCCCATGTCCACTTCTGCCAACACATTCACCTCGCACTATCCAGTAACTGGTGAAGTAATCGCCAACTATCCAATTGCTGATCGCGAGACAGTCTTTAGCGCAGTTGCCGCAGCCCGTAGCGCATCTACTGCTTGGCAAGATTTAGGTTTTAAGGGTCGCAGAAAAGTTTTACTTAAGTGGAGCAACTTACTTATTTCACAGCTAGATGAAATCACTGAACTTGTATCAAGAGAAACTGGCAAGCCTGTTAGCGATGCCAAACTTGAAGCAACTCTTGCGGTTAGCCATCTAGGTTGGGCAGCGCGCCATGCCGAAGATGTAATGCGCACATCACATCGTTCTCCTGGCGTACTTATGGCGAATATGTCAGCAACTGTGGAACGTTCACCAGTTGGCGTAGTAGGTGTGATCGGCCCTTGGAACTATCCAATCTTTACTCCCATGGG
>JBEBBQ010000108.1:0-2592 GCA_041158325.1 Actinomycetota bacterium
TAGGTGGTCTGGCTTACGTAGAAAACGACGATCCAGAAGAGGCCGATCAGGAAGTTAGCGACCATAACTGGAGCCAACCAGCTTGGGCTCTCGAGCGGAGCATGTGGCTCAGCGTCAAAGATCTGCTCTTCGTGAGCGTGCTTTTCTTGAACTTTCTTACGTAATTTCGACTTTGGCATGGGAGTAAGGCTACATGGAAAACCTGATCCTGAAAACAACAAATCTGGAAACACCCCCGCCCGCCAACCCTGCAAGAATTGCCCCATGTCCCGCATCCTCGTCATCGATAACTACGACTCGTTCGTATTTAACTTGGTGCAATACCTCGGCCAACTTGGCGCCGAATGCATCGTTAAGCGAAATGACGAAGTAAGCGTTGAGGAAGCTGGCGAATATGACGGAGTACTTATCTCCCCAGGGCCGGGAACTCCAGAAGATGCAGGGATCAGTATCGCGATGATCAAATATTGCGCAGATAAAAACATTCCACTCTTTGGCGTTTGCTTAGGCCACCAGGCAATCGGCGTTGCCTTCGGCGCAACTGTTTCACGCGCACCCGAGTTACTACACGGAAAAACTTCGCAGGTTCTGCACGAAGGTAAAGGTGTATTAACCAATCTTCCTTCACCGTTTACCGCAACTCGTTATCACTCGCTAGCGGTAGAACGTGACACCGTAAGTAGTGAATTAGAGATTACCGGTGCAACCGAATCAGGCGTTGTCATGTCGATGCGACATAAATCTTTACCAATTGAAGGTGTGCAGTTCCATCCCGAATCAGTTTTAACTGAACATGGGCATTTAATGCTTGCTAACTGGTTAACACAATGCGGCGACATCGACGCGCTCGCAAAGTCTGTGGGCTTATCTCCAGTTGTTGGCAAGCGCGCTTAAATTACGGCGCTTTATTTATTGTAATTGTTACTGGCTTACCAATAGTTTGCGTTGTGCCAGCATCAGGTGCTTGGCGAATAACAACGCCAACAGCTTGCGTTGCATCGTAATCATTGAATTCGCGCACTAAGAAACCAGCTTGAATTAACAGTGTTTTTGCCTGAATCGCTTCAACGCCAATCAAATTAGGAACTTCAACTTCACCGCTAGCGATAGTTAAGACAACTCCAGTGCCAGCGGTAATTGTTGAACCAGGTTCAGGAAGCACGCTTAATACCGTTCCCTGTGCTTCATCAGAAGGCGCTGCCTCCGTTCTAGCAATTACCAAACCTGCGGCAGCAAGTGAGGTGCGCGCATCAATGAGAGACATTCCAATCAAATCATCCGGCACGATCGCATCACCTGGACCATCAGAGATTGTTAGCGTTACCGCAGAACCCTTTGTTGCCTGGCTCGTTGCAAGCGGAATTTGGCTAGCTACGCGATCTTTAGGAATGCGTGGATCAGGTGCGCGTTGCACAGTGACCGTGTAATCACCGAGCAGTGCTCGCGCTTGATCTTCAGTGAGCCCAACAACGTTAGGGATTTCATTGCCTAGTGATGGAGTTGAACCGCCGTTGAGTGAAAGGCCTACTACGGCTAGTACGCCAACAAGTAATAGAGATATTCCAGAGATAACAGCGGTGCGGCGAGAAACTATTGGCCCACGTGCAACTTTTGTCGAAATACTTTCGCCGGCGCGAATTTTATTTAAATCTTCAAGCATTGCGCGCGCAGAAATGTAGCGATCTTCTGGTTTCTTAGATAAAGCAACTTCCAGCATTACTTCAACACTTTCGGGAAGATCAGGTTGAATCTCGCGAGCTGAAGGAATTGGCCCAGAAACATGTTGGTATGCAATCGAGACTGGAGTTTCACCGGTAAAAGGTGGACGGCCAGTCAAAAGTTCAAATAACAAACACCCAGTCGAATAAATATCTGTTGGAGTATCTGCAACTTCACCCAAAGCTTGTTCGGGGGATAAGTACTGCGCTGTGCCGACCACGTTCCAGGTACTAGTTAACGTTGCACCGAGATCATCCATCGCGCGCGCGATTCCGAAATCCATAACCTTTACATCGCCGCCATCGGTAATCATCACGTTGGCAGGTTTGATATCGCGGTGAACAATGCCGCGTTGATGTGAGTAATCAACTGCTTCTAAAATTCCGGCACCGATTTCAAGGGCACGATCAAGTGGCAAACGTTCACCGCCATGAATTAGTTCGCGCAGGGTGTGGCCAGAAACAAGCTCCATAACAATGTATGGCGCAGGTTCTTCGCCGGAGTCATAAACCGCAACGACGCCAGGGTGGTTTAAACCAGCAGCCGCTTTAGCTTCTTTACGAAAGCGCGAAACGAAAGTTGGATCTTTGGCAAGATCGCTACGCAGAATCTTTACGGCAACTTCGCGAGATAAACGTTGATCTTGGGCAATATAAACATCGGCCATTCCGCCAGTGCCGATCATGGCCCCAAGTTGGTAGCGGCCGCCCAAAACTTTAGCCATCATGGTTTTGCCGCTCCTAACTTTTCTACTTGGGTGGAACTTTCTTCGACAATATCAGCGATTACTATCGTGACGTTATCTGGTGCACCATTTATATAAGTCGCATCAATCAAGGCATCGACAGCTTCGGCAGCGCCCTTACCTTTGAT
>JBEBBQ010000109.1:0-2683 GCA_041158325.1 Actinomycetota bacterium
AATGAAAGTTGACCGGATTCTTGGCGGCGCGCAATAAATCTTTCAACCATCGGCAACAAAGCGATGCGCTGTTCGAGAACTTTCTTTACTTTGCGAACTTCTGGATTGCCTCCACCTGACATTTGAGCCAGTTGCTCGATGACTTCGTTATCTGCTGTAGCGATTGCTTCTGGCGTGACTTGGTGTTCGAGCATCAACTTCGTTAGGCCAAGTAAATCTTCAACTACAGTGCCAACAGCTGATTCGTTTGAGTAAGAAGCATCTTCCCAGTTGCGGACAATGTCATTAGCCAACTGCCACATCGCGGCATCGCCCATCGGTTGGATATCGGCATCAATACCAAAACGGATTGAGTGTTCGGAAAGTAAACGCGCGGCGTAAGAGTGATAGGTAGTTACTGCGACTTCAAGAGGTGTGTCTTCAGGGATTAACTTGGCTGCGCGAAGTTGGCGAAGTCTGGTGCGGATACGGATTGCTAATTCTCCAGCGGCTTTGCGAGTAAAGGTAAGGCCAAGTATTTGATCAGGGCGCGCGAAACCATTGGCGACTAAGTAAATAACGCGCGCTGCCATGGTTTCGGTCTTACCTGAACCAGCGCCTGCTATTACAACTGCTGGCTCGAGAGGATTTGTTGCGATAGAAATAATTGCGCTTTGTTCGGCAGTTGGTTGGTAAACCTTGGCGCCGACTTTCTGCAGTGCGGCCGCAATATCTTGCGGTGAGTATTTCTCGATCATTCGATCACCGTCCGGCCCTGGCTCTGGATTGGGCAACAGGCTTTAACTACGCAGTTTTCGCACATAGTGTTGATTCGCGCCTGGAAGGTTTCGGCACCCATGCCTTCAGCAATTTCTTCGATCTTGGCTTTAACTTCGACTTCATCGATCTTGTATTGCTGACGAGTTGTGACCTTTACAGAATCTTTCGCTAGGTAAACGAGCTCGGCGCCTGAAGAAGATGTAGTTGATAACTTCTTTTCAAAGCCGTCGAGAGCAACTGCTAATTGATAGCAAGCAAGTTGGAGGTTCTCTTTCGCTTTTTCGGCAGTGATCTGGGTCTTGCCGGTCTTGAAATCAATAACATAATGGTTGCCATTAGAGTCAACTTCAATGCGGTCGACGCTACCGCGAATTTCTGCACGGCCAACTTGAATCTTAAAGTTAAGTTCGGCGCCAACTACGTCGCGAGTTGTGGCAGCGTGGTAACGGCTAAAGCGCTCGAGCATCTTCACTGCCCGCTTAAGGGAAGAGTTACTGATCCAGCCTTCAGTTGGGTCGATTAAAGACCAAGATGATTCGAGCTTTGCAATTAAATCAGTTTCAGAGATAGACGGATCTTCAACTTTAATCCGCGCAAATTCGTGAATCGCTGAACCTAGAATCTGTGCAGTTGAATCTCCATTTGTTCCACCACTGCGCTCGAGGAACCACTTAACACCGCATTCGGTAAAGTTTTCGGCACCTGATGGTGAAACCGGAACTAGATCGTCTGCAGCAACAACGGATTCGGTTGATGAAATAGGAAGAGATCCGGTCCAGTGTGCAGGATCTGCAGATGTAATTTGTGATTGAGAGAGCGTCTTCAAAATCGATGCGGCGGTCTGTGCGCTTTCACCGCTGAGGTTTTGGCGCAGGGTTGCAACCAGTGCTGATGTTGTGAGCGGGCGTGGAACTTTTGTGATCACAGGAGTATCTAGATCCCCGGTGTTATCGAGTTCTTCAAAATATGCAGATGGTTCGTCATCTTCGCGTTGCACCGCAGTGACGATTAAAGCCTGGCGGGCACGGGTTACAGCTACATGCAGTAAACGACGCTCATCTTCAGCAAGTGCTCCGGCGGCAATTAAATCGAGTTCTAGGCGCGCTAAATCGCCATGGCGTTCGCGTTCTACAAGTCTTTCGCTGCCTAGCAACGAACTGCGCTGACGCAAGTTTGGCCATACACCTTCTTGCAGCCCAGCAACTGCAACGACTTCCCATTGGCGCCCCTTGGCAGAGTGCACGGTAAGAATTTCAACGACATCAGGGCGAACACCTTGTGCGGTGATGATGTCGCCGACGATTGATTCGCGCGATAACTCGTCAAGAAATGCGGATGGTTTGGAGTATGGAAAGCGCTCTGAGAAACGTTGTGCTGAATCAAAGAGTTGGATCATCGCATCGAGATCGCGGTCAGCGGCAGCGCCACGGTTGCCACCACGAAGTGCGGTGTTGCGCCAAGCAGTACTTAACTTTTCGTTATCGCTAGTTTTTGCGTTATCCCAAATAACCCAAAGTAAATCTTCAGGGCGGGCATCTTTCTTGGCTAAAACTTTACGTGCTTCAAGTAGAAGTTCGTGAACGCGAGTTAGCGCCGCGCTTTCCTCGATATTTATCTCACCTTTATCAATGGCATCGATTAAGAGTTGTGTGCCACCACGTGTATCGGTCTCATCATTGCGCGCCGCCAACAAAGCAGTGCGAATACGACGTAGAGATATTGAATCCGATCCCCCGAATTCAGCTAGCAACAAACGCTCGCAGGTATCGAGGTTTAGCGGTTGATCTCCTGTTGCAACTCGCGAGATGAGAATAAATGGCGCAATTGCGGGATTTGTGGAGAGCGCTTCAAGATCTCCGGCAACTGGAATTGAAACTTGTGCAAAGGCGCGACGCAGCGCACTTGCTTGCGTGCCAGCAGATCG
>JBEBBQ010000110.1:0-5188 GCA_041158325.1 Actinomycetota bacterium
TCTTCATCAGTTGCTGGTGCAGAGATGATTACCTTCTTTGCGCCTGCCGTGATGTGCTTCTTAGCATCGGCAGCCTTTGTGAAGTGGCCGGTAGATTCGATGACGATATCTGCCTTAACTGATGCCCATGGAAGGTTTGCTGGATCGCGATCCGCGAAAACTTTTATTGTCTTGCCACCAACTGTGAGCGTGTCATCAGTGTGGGTTACTTCAAGTCCTAGGCGACCCAAGATTGAGTCGTACTTTAGGAGGTGAGCCAAAGTAGCGTTATCCGTTAGGTCATTGATGCCTACGATATTGATATTTGGGTTGGTTAGCGCTGCGCGGAAGAAGTTACGACCGATACGTCCAAAACCATTAATTCCAACATTAATCACGTGAAAACCTCGCTCTAGAAATTGTAAGGACCCGCTGGGCACTTATTAAAAGTTACGCCAATTGGGTAGACGGCAATAAAACTGCCACATCATTGGGGTCGAGGCTAACCTTACCAGC
The DNA here is from genome assembly GCA_041158325.1 of Actinomycetota bacterium. Taxonomy (GTDB): domain Bacteria; phylum Actinomycetota; class Actinomycetes; order Nanopelagicales; family Nanopelagicaceae; genus Planktophila. The sequence goes on from JBEBBQ010000110.1 coordinate 496, forward strand.
CGAGCAGAGTTACTTCTGCGTATGACTAGTTGAGTAGGTCAGGCGAAAGGCCGGCTTCGGTATCGGGAATTCCAAGTTCAGCGGCGCGCTTATCTGCCATCGCCAAGAGGCGACGGATGCGTCCTGCGATCGCATCCTTGGTCATCGGTGGAGATGCCAAGGAACCGAGTTCTTCAAGGCTTGCCTGTCCGTGGCTGATGCGAAGTTCGCCTGCCTCTTTTAGATGATCAGGGATTTGTGGGCCGAGAATTTCCATTGCGCGTTGTACGCGAGCAGCTGCTGCAACTGCAGCACGAGCTGAACGACGCAAATTGGCATCATCAAAGTTTGCTAAACGATTTGCGGTGGCGCGTACTTCGCGACGCATGCGTCGTTCTTCCCAAGCTAGAACACTCTCGTGAGCGCCAAGGCGAGTAAGTAGAACTCCAATTGCATCGCCATCACGGATAACAACGCGATCAACACCACGAACTTCACGCGCCTTTGCAGTTATTCCCAGGCGACGAGCTGCTCCAACTAAAGCTAGCGCCGCTTCTGGGCCTGGACAGGTAATTTCAAGTGAAGATGAACGACCTGGCTCGGTGAGTGAACCATGTGCAATAAATGCACCGCGCCAAGCTGCTTCAGCATCGCAGATATTTGCAGCAACAACTTGTGGTGGAAGACCGCGAACTGGGCGACCATTGCTATCGATCAAACCTGTTTGGCGAGCAAGAGCGTCGCCAGCTTCGATAACGCGAACAACATAGCGAGACCCTTTACGTAATCCGCTAGATGAGAGCACCGCGAGATCGCTATCGTGGCCGTAAATATCAGCGATATCTTTCTTAAGACGACGTGCGCTCTGTGAAGTGTCGAGCTCGACTTCGATCACAACTTTTCCTGCTGCAATATGAAGGCCACCAGCAAAACGCAGAAGTGAAGATACTTCGGCTTTGCGGCAGCAAGGTTTGGTTACTGAAAGACGACTTAGCTCGTCTTTAACTGCTGCGGTCATTGCCATGGGCATATCCAAGCAGGGTTTAGCCCGCTATGTGTGAGAAAAGTGAAGTTAATTTTTTTGGATCGTGATGGACCAAGGAGCTTTGGTCACGCAGGTCGGCTATCAATAACTCTCCACCTGTACTTGAAAGATGGCGCTGTAGTTGATCGGATCCAGCTACAACGCTTTGATCTGCCACGATTAAATCGAACCTTAAATCGGGAGCATAGGTGTGCAATATCTCCATATGTTCCGTCGCGGTATATCCGGCGTACTCCCCCGAATTTATAACTGGTCCGTTTTCGGTTGCTGAATCCAAATTAAGAATGAGAATTTTCTTCGACTTTGCAGCCACCAACGCATCTCTTTGTTGGGGAACCATCAAATGTGGCAGAACGCTGGAGAACCAAGAGCCCGGCCCCATAACAATCCAATCCGCTGCATCAATTGCAGAAAGTGATTCTGCGCGCGCGGTTGGATTTTCAGGAAGCAGGCGTAGTGATTCCAGGCGACCTTTCGCGGTTGCTACTTGTACTTGCCCTTTAACAATAAAACGACCGGTTGAATTTGTGAAGGTTGCCTCGATATCAAGTGGCTCTACCGACATCGGTAATACTCTTCCAATAACTTTCAATAATGAACCAACTCGATCTAGCCCGGCAACTGGATCTTCACCCTTATTCCAAAGCGCTGCCAGAAGTAAGTTTCCAACTGCATGGCCATCTAGCGGGCCATCGCTTTCAAATCGATATTGCATGATCTCGGCCCAACTACGGCCCCACTCATCATCTGCACAGAGCGCAGCTAGTGCCATTCTTAAATCACCAGGCGGATAAATCGAAAACTCCTCACGCAGGCGACCGCTTGATCCGCCATTATCTGCAACGGTAACAATTGCGGTTAGTTCGCTCGTTATCTGGCGTAGCGCCGAAAGGGTTGCCGCTAAACCATGGCCTCCCCCAAGTGCAACTACCCGCGGTTTGTTGCCACTCATTCACGACCTACATCACGGTGTGTGGCATGCGCAGAAATCTCAATTGCAGACTTCTCTGTAGAGAGTTGCTTAGCAATCTCCTCAGCAATCGCCACACTTCGATGCTTGCCACCAGTGCAACCAATTGCAATCGTCACGTACTTCTTTCCCTCGCGAAGGTAACCAGGCATCATCTGGCGAATTACTCCGACATAACTCTTTACAAATTCTGATACGCCCTCGCTGGCTAGAACCTTATTTGAAACTTCCTTGGTCAGTCCTGTTAGGGGGCGAAGTTCAGGGATCCAATGTGGATTGGGAATGAAGCGACAATCCAAAACTAAATCGGAGTCAACGGGAATTCCATATTTATATCCGAAGGAGAGAACGTTGATACGGATCGCATCCAACATTCCTGCGGAGAAGATCTCGCCGATACGTTTTTCTAGCTGATGGACATTTAGATTGGAGGTATCGATAACGACATCTGCACCAGAGCGAAGTTCTTCCAACTTAGTGCGTTCGCGTTCGATGCCGTCAACGATTCGGTCCTTTGCTTGCAAAGGATGTGGCCGGCGGGTTGATTCAAAACGTTGCACTAGGGACTGATCTGTCGCATCGAGAAAGAGCAAACGGTATGAGATTCCGGTCTCATTTAACTTTTGGAGCGAGTTGCTTAGCGCATCAAAGAACTTTCCACCGCGCACATCTACGACAACTGCCAAAGAGGCAATATCTGAACTCTTCGTTTGAACCGCGAGCTCAGGAAGTAAGGCAGGAGGCAAGTTGTCGACAACATACCAACCGAGATCCTCTAGTGCGTGGGCAACAGTTGAGCGCCCTGCACCTGACATTCCCGTTACAACAAGGAGTTCCTTCGTTGACATGCCTTTATTCTCCCTTGCGGCGCTCTCTTTGGCTACTTCGTACCAGTTGTAATCTCACCGGTTTGAGTATTTACGATCTCTGCACCAGAGCCATGAGTAGATTTTTGGAGATATTCAAAGATGACCTCGGCGATCTTTTCGCCGATACCTGGCGTCATTGCTATTTCGGCCAACGTTGCTTTACGCAGCGCAGCAACTGAACCAAATTGCTCAAGCAGAGCAGCTCGCCGAGCCTGGCCCATCTGTGGAATCTCATCCAAGATAGATTCGAGCATCACCTTTGATCTACGCGAACGGTGGAAGGTAATCGCAAAGCGGTGGGCTTCATCTCGGATACGTTGTAGTAAATACATTCCCTCGCTAGTGCGCGGCAGAATCAGCGGATCACTTTCGCCCGGACGCCAGACTTCTTCTAAGCGCTTAGCCAATCCACAGAGCGCAACGTCGGTAACGCCTAATTCATCAAGTGCGCGTTGAGCAGCTGCAACTTGGGGCGCTCCACCATCGACAACAATTAGTTGCGGCGGGTATGAGAATTTACTTAGCTTTCCCCCAATAGCAGCAACATCGCTCTCATCTACCGCTCGGTCATTTAAAAGACGTTTCATGCGACGGGTTATTACTTGGTGCATGGCGCGGGTGTCATCGGTGGCTTCCTTGGTATCGATGATGAAGCGGCGGTATTCACTCTTCTTAGCCATTCCATCTTCGAATACCACCATTGATGCCACAACTGACGTTCCCGAAATATTTGAGATGTCATAGCATTCAATACGTAAAGGTGTTCGCTTCAGCTCTAACTGTTCTTCGATTTCTAACAACGCTTTGCCGCTAACTGCGGCATCGGTAGCGCGCTTACTTAAGAATTGAATCACTGCGTAATGGGCGTTTCGTTCAACCGTCTGTAGTAGCTCGACTTTCTCGCCTCGCTGTGGAACCTTGATCGATACTTTCGCTCCGCGCAGAGTTGTAAGCCAGGCCTCTAGCGCCGCTTGATCGACTGGTTCGCGATTTAGATAAATCTCATTTGGAATATCCGTTGGTGCGCATTGGCTATAGATGGAGAAGAAGAGTGATGCCACTTGGTCATCGCCTTCCAGTGCTCGTTCTTGATCAACAATCCAGGAGCGTGAGCCCTTAATTGATCCACGTCGCACCATGAAAATTGAACCGGCGGCATGTAAACCTTCTTCGTGGATCGAGATGAAGTCGCCATCTAGATCATCAGAAAGATTTCCTTGCGTCGATCGTTGCGCCTTTTCAAAGGATTCGATTTGATCGCGGATACGTGCCGCGCGTTCGAACTCTTCGCGTTCGGAGGCTAAATCCATCTCGGATCGTAACTTCGGCAAGATATCTTCCATGCCCTTTTCCATAAAGGCATCTAGCTTTACTGCAATTTCGCGATGTTCTTCAGGGGTTACCCAACCAACGCAAGGTGCCGCGCACTTGCCGATATCCCCGAGCAAGCATTGCCGTTTGCTTCGCTTGGCGCGTGCGAAGTTTCCTTCAGAACACGAGCGGACCGGAAATACCTTTAAGAGAACTTCATAGGTATTGCGTAACGCCCAAGCATTTGTATAAGGGCCGAAGTATTTAAGACCGGGCCGTTTCTCCTTACGGGTAATAAAGATTCGCGGAAACTCATCTTGCATCGAGATTGCTAAGTACGGGTAAGACTTGTCGTCTTTAAATTGCACGTTATAGGTTGGTTGATATTGCTTGATCCAAGAAAATTCCAGAGCCAGAGCCTCGAGCTCGGTCCCAACTATCGTCCAATCAACTCTTACCGCTTCATTAACCATCCGATGAGTTTTCCGGGCGAGATTTGAACCGAAGTAAGTCGTTAGG
>JBEBBQ010000111.1:0-3524 GCA_041158325.1 Actinomycetota bacterium
TGTATGGCCTTTCTCCTGATGTAAAAACACTTGGCACATCGCAAGAACTTGAATTAACTCCTGCGATGACGGTGCGCGCCAAGTTACATCTAGTTAAGAAAGTTCCTGCTGGAAGCCCCGTCGGTTATGGAGCAACGGCAGTTACACAATCAGCGACCAAACTAGGTGTGGTAGCGATGGGATATGCCGATGGAATTCCACGAGTTGCACAGAGCGCAGGTGTGAGTTTTCTGGGAAAGAAAGCCCCAATTATTGGGCGAGTATCCATGGATCAATTCGTAGTTGATTTAGGCGCCGATTCCTCTGCGCAATCTGGGGATTGGGTCACAGTCTTCGGCAGCGGTGCAGATGGTGAGTACACGGCAGATGATTGGGGCGCAGCCTCTGGCTCAATTAATTACGAGATAGTTACACGAATTGGGCCGCGTGTGCCTAGAATCTACGAACCATGAGCGTCTTAGTGATCGCAAATTTACGAGTTAACTTCGGTGGACTCGTTGCCCTCGATGATGTTTTCATTGAGGTTGCACCTAATTCGATCGTTGGGTTGATTGGTCCAAATGGCGCAGGCAAGACCACTCTCTTTAACTGCATCTCCGGTTTAGTGACACCGACATCAGGCGAGATTTCAATCCATGGCAAAAAGGTTGATTGGCCAAAAAGTAATGAGCTCGCAGATTTTGAGATAAGCCGAACCCTGCAAGGCGTTGGTTTATTTAGCGGGTTAAGCGTTATCGAAAATGTCATGATGGGCGTAGATAAGAAGAGTGAGAGTAATTTTCTTAAAGACCTTTTCGGACTATCTGCAAAATCAGAGCGCAAACTTCGCGCAAAAGCCGAAGATGCACTTGCCTGGGCAGGAGCACTTGCTCTGGCAGATAAGACGCCATCAGAGTTAACTTATCCCGAAACAAAGCGCGTCTCGATTGCACGAGCTTTAGTTGCCGAACCAAAGATTTTGTTACTTGATGAACCAGCTGCCGGGCTGGGCCAAGACGATATTGATAAATTTGCTGATCTACTAAAACAGTTAAAGCAAAGATGCGCAATCATCATCGTCGAACACCACGTTGACTTCATCGGCGCTATTTCAGACCAGGTCTATGTTTTAAACTTCGGCAAAGTTATCTCCAGCGGTAGTTTCGATACGGTAAAGCGCGATCCTGCAGTGCTTGCCGCCTACCTTGGAACTTCAAATCAAAGTGGTAGCGATCATTTAGGAGCTGCCAATGCTTGAAGTTAAAAACCTTGTAACTAGTTTTGGATCGGTAGTTGCCCTTGATGGTGTTTCATTTACCGCCCAAGAATCGAAGATAACGACAGTTATTGGCGCAAATGGCGCCGGCAAGAGCACTTTGTTGCGCACGATCTCAGGCCTTGAACATGCCACATCAGGATCAATTACCTGGAGCGGTAAATCTGTACTTGGAATGCGCGCTGAAGACATTGTTCGCGGCGGTATCGCTCATGTTCCCGAAGGCCACGCCGTTATCTCAGAACTAAGCGTTGAAGAAAATATCTCCATGGGCTCGCTATTTCGCCGCCGTAAATTTAAGGCAGATGTAGCGGCAGCTCAAGATGAAGTCTTTGAACTCTTTCCTCGCTTAAAGGAACGCCGTAAGCAATTAGCTGGAACCCTTTCGGGCGGTGAACGTCAGATGTTGGCGATTAGTCGCGCATTGGTTTCACGTCCGAAATTACTTTTATTGGATGAACCATCACTTGGACTTGCACCGTTGGTTGTCGAGCAGATTATTGATTCGATAAATATTCTCTGCCGCACAACAGGGCTCACAGTTTTATTGGTTGAACAAAATGCCAACACCGCACTCGGAGTTGCAGATCATGGAGTTCTTCTATCTCTTGGAAAAGTTGTTGCTGATCGACCAGCGGCTGAGTTAAGGGCGGATGCCAATTTGCGCGCCGCATATTTGGGGTACTGATGGATACTTTTCTAGCAGCCCTCTTCTCAGGCACTTCCCGTGGCGCTATTTACGCGCTAGTTGCACTTGGTTTAGTCATCGTTTGGCGGGGTGCAGGAATCCTTAACTATGCCCAGATGGGCCAAGCGATGTTTAGCACCTACATCGCATCGACCATGATCACCAACGGAAATTCTTACTGGTTAGCATTTATTGTTGCAATTGTGGTGGGTGCAATCATGGGCGTCTTACTAGATATCTTGGTCATGCGCCCGCTCTCTAATAAAAAGAAGACAGAACTTCTAAGTAGCGAATCCATGCGCGCGGCAATTCCAGTAATTGCATCCCTTGGAATTTTGGGAGTTCTGCAAGCGCTAGCAGGAATCATTTGGGCCGCTGAAGAACGTGGTTTTCCAGCACCTTATGCGCAAGAAGGTTTCACCGTTGTGGGCAATGTGATGCCATTTACATCCTTCGATGTATTTGTAATTACCGTTGTGCTAACTACCTTGGCGCTTACAACGCTATTTTTCAAGAAGACAGGCGTAGGACTTGCGATGCGCGCGACTGCTTTAAATTCAGAGGTCGCACGACTCAGCGGAATCAGAACTAACTTCACTCGCTCACTTAGCTGGGCGTTTTCAGGTGCGGCATCATCACTTGCTGGTCTTTTGATTACGCCAACTTCTAACCTGTCACCAAATACTTTGGATTTAGTTTTAATCATCGGCTTCACTGCAGCAGTTGTCGGTGGATTAGATAGCCCAGCTGGTGCGGTGATTGGTGGATTCCTTGTCGGAATGGTTATCTCTTTTGTGAGTTTCTATGGCACACCAGAAGATATTTTCTTAGCAATTTTGGCGGTATTGATTCTGGTTTTGATCATTCGCCCTCGTGGAATTCTGGGAGCAAAGGATGCGCGCCGTGTCTAAAGCCAAGAACCACTCAATCGCGCGCAAGAGTCTGCGCCGGACAATCTTCTTCGTTATTTTAATGCTGCTTGCTGGTTCAACATTTGAGCCATATAACCAAGCACAGCTTGCTTTAGTTCTAATCCTATTTATTGGAGTTCTTTCAGTAACGCTTTTAACCGGTATCTCTGGCCAGCTTTCACTTGGCCAAGGTGCGTTGATGGCGGTGGGCGGATATTGCATGGCGCTATTGATGACCAATCAAAGTTATTCGCTCTGGGTGGCAATTCCTTTGGCGATGGTTGGATCTGCCTTAGCTGGCCTTATCTTAGGAATTTCAGCAGCGCGCTTATCTGGACCATATCTTGCAGGTACAACGCTTGTTATCGCACTGGCGATTCCAACTTTGGCGAACCGCTTTATGTCAGTACTTAAGGGAGACGAAGGCCTTCCAGTAGATGTTGGCTATCCACCCGTTTGGTTTACAAATTTATTTGGTGAACCAAGTTATGAAGAATGGCAGCTCTATGTTGCACTTCCATTCGCTGCGATTGCGCTCTTCTTCGCATCAAATATTCTGCTCTCTCGCACAGGTCGCATGTGGCGAGCAATAAGAGATCACGAAACGGCAGCTTCGTTAAGTGGAGTTAACTTCTCTCGTCAAAAGATATTTGTCTTCGTTGTTTCGGCA
>JBEBBQ010000112.1:0-2556 GCA_041158325.1 Actinomycetota bacterium
CGTGCCGCTTAGGGCGCAACTCGCGCCAGTTCTGCAAGTGGTGGGCGACAAACAATTGCATTTGCACCGCTAAAGGTGAATGCGCCCGCGCTATGTGGAATCACTACTGCATCACCTTTAGTGATCGACATTTCAGGTGCGTTAGCGAAAGAGATTGATCCCGATCCATCTAAAACAAGTGCGACGGCAAAGCCGGCAGGAAATTCACCAGAACCAGGCGCCAAATGAGCGCGGAAGTAGCCATCTGATTTCAGCGGCAGAACAGAGCGAAGCGCTCCACCAGAAAAGACGTTATGAGTAATTAGTGAATCAAACTCAGAGTCAGATAGCGGATCCAGCATGAGCGCATCGGTAACAGTTTCAAAACCTAAGCCGAGATGGCCATCTTTAATTCCATCTACCGCAAAGCCTTCCCATTCAAGGAGCGCTGATAAATCTGTTGGCTCTTGTAGTTCCAAGACAAAGATTCCGGCATCAATTGCATGTGCAACACCAGCTGGAACAAGTACTGCATCGCCAACTTGAACTTCCGTGCGGCGAAGAGATGCGAGAAGCGCAGCTGAATCTTGTGCACGTACTAAATTCAAAATATCTTCTTTATTCTGTTTTTGAGCGAATCCAAGTCCAACTCCAGAACCAGCGGGCGCCTCCAAAATAATCCACGCCTCAGTTTTGCCGTGATCCAAACCGAGATGAGTTTTCGCAAAGGCTTTATTTGGGTGGTAATGAACAGGAAGGCGTTGATCGGGATCTAGTAACTTAATTAAAATTTCTGTGCTGAGTCCAAAGTTCTTCACATGATCTGTGCCCAACCAACCATCAGAATCGTTCTTGATTGCATCGCGCAACAGAGTGCCATCACTTAAACGTGAAAGCCCTTGCTCTGCTTCACCAAAGCGAGTTGTGATCGAGCCAATCCATTCCTCGGGACGCATTGGTCCGCCGGGGCCATGACGCAACGCGCCGATTCGATTGCCACCGCGATAAAAGTGATCAAATTGATTAGAAGGTAGCTTGGAAGGGGTGGTTGAACTCTGTGACATGGTTCTAGACTACTTGCAGAGTTAATGAAATTACCAGTGAAAATGGAGCCACTTAATGTCTGATGTATCAATTCGCCTAAAGCGCTTGTTTAACAATGGCCGCTGCTTCGATATCGCAGTTGACCATGGCTTCTTTGGTGAAGGAACATTCCTTGCAGGCATTGAAGATATGGGCGCTGCAGTAAATACCTTGATCAATGCCGCACCTGATGCAATTCAATTAACTCTAGGGCAAGCCAAGCATCTACAGAACAATCCAAAGCCAAATAAACCTGCGCTGGTTTTGCGCACAGATGTGGCGAATGTTTATGGCAAGGTAATTCCAGATCACCTCTTTAGTATTTTGCTTGAGGATGCGGTTCTACAGGCAGTGCGTCTTGACGCTGCAATCGTGGTTGTTAACTTACTTGATCTTCCAGGCCGTCCTGAACTTCGTGATTCATGCATTCGCAATATCATGACTTTAAAGGCGCAGTGTGAGCACTACGGAATGCCACTAATGGTTGAACCGTTAGTTATGAAGGATGCAACAACTGGTGGATATACATCAGATGGTGAACTTGAGAAAGTTGTTCCACTGGTACGCCAAGCAATCGAATTAGGTGCCGATGTAATTAAGGCAGATCCAACTGATATCGCAGCTGATTATCACCATGTAATTCAAACCGCTGGAACAGTGCCAGTTCTAGTTCGTGGCGGTGGACGTGTCTCTGACGAGGAACTGTTAAATCGCACCGCTGAAGTTCTAAAGCAAGGTGCAGCCGGAATTGTTTATGGCCGAAATATCATCGCCCATCCAAAGCCAGCGAAGATGACCCAAGCGTTGATGGCGATGCTACATAAAGGTACTTCAGCACAAGATGCGCTAAAGATTGTCTCTGCTTGAAATGTCTACACAAAAGCAGGTAAAGGTAGGAATTATCGGCGGCGGCCTAATGGGCCGTGAACTACTTGCTCTAGTTGGACGCTGGGATGCGCTTCTAGATCACCCAGTCCGTCCAGAAATTACCGCAATTGCAGATACATCAGATGCGGTGCGCGAATTCTTTACCAACGCAGGTGTTGCTGAGTCATACAGTGATTACAAAGAGTTGCTAGCTAGCCCTAACGTTGATGTGGTTTATATCGCTGTTCCACATAACTTACATGAAGAGATTTATATCGCAGCGATCAACGCCGGCAAAGATTTTCTAGGTGAAAAGCCATTCGGAATTGATTTAGCGGCTGCCGAGAAGATCGAAGCAGCGCTAGTTGGTAAGAAGAATTTCGTACGCGTTTCTAGCGAACTCCCTTTCTATCCCGGCGCACAAGCTGCAATTCGTGAAGCGCGCAGTGGGAATCTAGGGGAGATCGTAGAAGTTCGTTCTGGTTTGCTTCATTCATCAGATATCGATCGTAAGAAGAAAATTAATTGGAAACGCCAACGTAAATTCTGTGGAGATATCGGTGTCCTTGGAGATCTCGGAATGCATGCTGCGCATATTCCACTTCGCTTGGGATATAAACCAACCAA
>JBEBBQ010000113.1:0-4095 GCA_041158325.1 Actinomycetota bacterium
AAAGTTTCCAACTGGGTCATAGCCGCCAACTTGCGAACCTTCGCTCTGCAGCAACATGTTGTACCCAAATTCCCCATAACCTAAACGCACTCGGGCATCTATCTTCGGGTTACTGGCTAATTCACTCTTCTTTACATAACCGAATGCACCTGGAGCATTTACGGGAACTGCCTCAATCTTTATCCGATTATTATTGGCATCAATCGGATCGACTTTAACGTCCACATCTTTCATCCGCCCATAAAGCCAGCCAGTCATTTCAGCACCCATACGCATCGTCAAAGCTACGCGAGTGTTATCGGCGAAATCTTCATACTTTGCGCAGAACCCTAATTCTGTCCAAGCGCAATCGGCCAAATTATCGTAATCGTTGCCGGTTGGCCGCACACCAAATGAAGCGCCACCATCGGCGTTAACTAATGTGTAACTTTCTAGCGGGTAATACTTTCCTGCCTTTTGCGTCACTGGAATAACGCTCAAACTCATTGAAGTCAAAGTAATTGGCGCATTGGCTTTCGCTGCTGCACCAACAGCTTCACGATTCTGACCATATACAACGCGTGCAATTACGCCATAAGTAAAGTTTCCTGATTTATTGGCAAACTTTGCCGACTTCCACAAACTAGGGCCACCACCACGCGGTAAGCCAAGTGCAGCATCTGCCGGAGTCATAAGTGATTTAACTTCGTGATCCAAAACCGCCGGTTGCATATCTGTGGACGAAGTTCCAACACTTAAACCTTCGATGCACATCAACTGATTAGCAGTTTCACAAGGTGGCAAAATTAATTGCGCTCTAACGAATGAACCCTTCGCGCAATTTGCATCACTTAAAGATGAGCAGAGAAAAGTGTTCGGAGGAGTACCAGGCTGGGCGGGTAGATTTGAAGTAATTATCGAGACATTCTCACCAGAAGTTGGTTGGCGCTCTGAAAAATCAACACCCAAATAACCTTTGCTCGTTGAACCACCTGGAAGCAGATCCAACAAACTCGCACCTTGAGTCGGCGCCAAAGTTGTAAAAGTTAGCGAAGAGGCTGCAAGAAAAATCGCAATAAACCGAGCAACTAATTTCTTACCCATTTTCCCAAGCCCCTTCAATCTATGGGCGAAACTCTACCTTCGACCTCCCCGTTTAATAAAGCAAGAAAAGTAAAAGCCCGCAGATTCCTCTGCGGGCTTTTCCTGTAACTCACACTCCTGCGACGTTGGAAAACCATATCACTGGAATTATCCACAGGAAGAAAAAGTTTTCACATTTCGATTTTCAATTTCTCTAACTTCACGCCATGGCCCTGTAGCTCAACGGATAGAGCACTCCTGAGACGTAGCGAGAGGTTGTGGGTTCGAATCCCACCAGGGTCATGTAAGTCAAAAGTGGGATCCCGTATACGTCGCGGGATCCCATTTTTTATTACTTTAAGTAACAACTATTCTTCTAAAATGATCGCAAAGACTAAGAACGGATTTCCGCCCAAGATCTGCGCAACCTGCGGCTTACCTTTTGAATGGCGCAAGAAATGGGCGCGAGATTGGGAGAACGTTAAATACTGTTCAGAGAAGTGCCGCAGAACTAGCCAATAGTTGCTACGCCGCGACTTACCTTAATCGGAACGCGCTTAAGCGCAGTTGTTGCCGGCCCAATAACCAAATCACCATCTGGTTCAAACTCTGAACCGTGTGACTTACAGACCCAGCCCTGTTCGCTTCTTTCAACTGGATACTGTTGATGAGGGCATAACAAGTTAAGCGCTACATATTTATTTGTAGCCGTACGCGATATTGCTACCGGAACGCCTTTAATGGAACCGATCTTCACCGCACCACCCACATTTGCCAGCTCTGGTAGGTCCTTTAACTTCACTGAAAGTTTTCCTCCAGGAAGTTTCTTGACCACAGACTGTGCAGCAGCAGGGATGCCCGAACCACCCAGCGCCAAAATTGCACAGGCGCCAGCAAATAAAGTTCTACGTGAAATCGGTTCCATCAACGGTCTCCAGACTTTAAATAACTCTTACTTCTTCAACTTACTGTAAAGAGTCACATCTGCGGTAGCAAGTGCTAGCCCATCAGGAAGTGCACCTTCAGGCAAACCAAGCACTGATGCCACTGTTGCTGCAACTCCTGGTGACAAGGAAAGCGCGGCACCAACATATGCAGTTGTGCGTAGCTTTGCCTTGCGGTCATTGGTGACCTTTGCCTTTAGATCTGCGCCATTGGTAATTGTTAGAACTGCAACCTTGGCGTTATCTGCCTGTGGAATCGTTGCGGTAATTGTTCCTGCGGCAAGATCGATCACTGGATTGCGCAATACCAACGACTTATCGTTTGCGGTATTGAAGAAAACGATATTGCTGCCTGTATGGGCAACGCCTGATTTTGTGCCAGTAATTGGCGCATGGATAACAACTTGACCAGCATCAGCAGCGATTGAATCGCCAATTACGCCTGATGTTGCGCCACCTTGTGCATAGAGAATTACGCCAGCGCCTTCAAGCACCTTGGTAATTCCTGGAAGAGTCTTGATGTGGGTCATGCTCTGACCCGGCTTTGCTGCATCTGCAGCAACTGGTGTTAGGCCCGAAATTGTTACGAGTGCTACTGCGGCAATACCGCTAAATAGTTTTCTTTTCACGTACGAGTCTCCTTATTTAAGGCCATCGAATTAATGGCTGCGACGAGTATGAAGTCCGCAGATATGCGCAGCAACTTGAAATATGAGGTATGTGAGCGTGACTTTAAACTCACCGAGAAAACTCAGTTAAGGTCTGAGCGTGATCTGAATGAATTAAAGAGTTTGTGCGCGGTCATATGGCGCAGGCCAATTTATCTTGACGCCAAGAGACTCTGCTGCATTTAGCGCCCAACGCGGATTGCGCAACATCGCACGCGCTAAGAAAACTGCATCTGCTTCTTCAGTTTCAATAATGTATTGCGCTTGATCTGGTTCGGTAATCAAACCAACCGCAGCCGTAGGTATGCCGGCTTCTTTGCGGATAGCTGCAGCAAAGGGGACTTGAAAACCAGGTGAAGGCTTAATCGGCGCATTATGTACATGGCCCCCAGTTGAAACATCAATTAGATCAACTCCTGCAGCCTTTAACTTTATCGATAACTCAACTGAGTCAACTATGTTCCAGCCATCATCAACCCAATCAGTTGCTGATATACGAACAAAAAGCGGCGTGCTCTCAGGAATTGCAGCGCGTACCGCTTCGGTGATCTCCATCAAGAAACGGGTGCGGTTTTCAAAGCCGCCACCATATTGATCGGTGCGGGTATTGGCTAGCGGTGAATAGAACTGATGGAACAAGTAACCATGTGCGGCATGAATTTCAATTACATCAAAGCCAACTTCGACTGCGCGGAGCGCTGCGCTGACATAACTTTTTACAAGATCGGCAATCTCTTCAACGCTTAGCGCGTGGGGCTGCGGGCATCCTTCATAGGCAATTGGTGATGAGGAAACTACCTGCCACCCACCTTTTTCAACAGGTGCAATGCGCACGCCATCCCACGGACGCATCGTCGAACCTTTACGTCCGGCATGCGCTAACTGAATTCCCATCTTCACACCTTGCGAATGCGCAAACTCCACCATCGGTGCAAACGCCTTGGCATGCGCGTCATCTTCAATCGTTGGACAGCCAATTGAGATTCGCCCCTCTGGCACAACTCCAGTTGCCTCAACCATGATCAATCCCGGCGCACCCGTGGCAAATGCACCTAAGTGCGCACTATGCCAAGCACCAACCAAGCCATCAACGGCGCTGTATTGGCACATTGGCGATACCCAAACGCGATTCTGAAAAGTAACCCCGCGCAACGTTAATGGATCAAAGAGTGTATTCATATTTCGATTCTATCTTGATAAGGATGGACTCAACACGAAAATAAATTATTTGACCGATAACCTTGACCAACTATGAGCCAGAAAAGCCTTGATATCTCACTCGATCCAATCGAGTTGATCCAAACCCATTTTCAGGGTCTTTATTCAGGCGAACTCGGCTTAAGTTCAATTAAGGGCGGCCAGAGCGCTGCCAACATAGCTTTAGAAAACCTCGACATCACCCGTTATGCCGAGCAACGCTC
>JBEBBQ010000114.1:0-3626 GCA_041158325.1 Actinomycetota bacterium
ACGTGTAACTGGTAACGCTGATGCAATCGCTAAGTTCAAGGCGCTTGATAAATCTAACTTCACCTCAACTCACCCAACAATTCTGCTTTCAAATGAGGCAGATCGTTTGGTATTCGCAGGTAACTCTTCACGCTATGTAGATAAGAAACGTGCAGCTTACGAAGCAGCGCTTGCAAAGTGGGAAGCAAATAAGACTGGCAAGAAGCCAGTTTGGAACACGCTTGCTCTCTATGCGATGACTCCAGAGACCTACACAAAGTTCACGGCAGCAGGATTGCCTGATCTTGCTGGAGCTCCTGCAGCATCCGGCGTTGGACACCAAACATTCTCCAAGGCTCAGACAATGGCCTGGGTTCGTATGTTGGCTGTCTCTGCTAAATCAGGAAATATCCCAACAGGCAAGTACGTTCAGTACATTGCCAAGAAGGTTCCTTACCTAAACGATGATCTCGATTATCGTCCAACTGATCTGAAGTACAACTTCGGATAAATCTGAAGTACGAAAGGGCCCTGAGGAAACTCGGGGCCCTTTCGCATTCTCTACTTTTTATTACCAACTATCCTTCGTGAGTGAAGATTTCTACGGCGCAAGAGATGTTTAGCCTGGGCCAGCAACTTGGCGCCCAGCTTCGCGCCGGAGATTTGATTCTTCTAAATGGCCCACTCGGCGCAGGTAAAACGGTTCTTGTACAAGGAATTGGTGCAGCCCTGGGCTTTAACGAAGTTACTTCACCAACCTTTGTTATCTCCCGTATTCACAAGGGTGCACTCTCGTTAATTCATGTCGATGCCTATCGCTTACTTGAAAGCGGTAAAGCAGCGCTTTACTTAGATGATCTCGATCTAGATACTCCACGTGAAAGTGCGGTAACGGTTATCGAATGGGGTGGCGCCGAATCTGCTCGCCTTTCCGATGATCGCTTAGAGATTGAAATTGATCGCACCGATGAGGAACGTGAAATCACGATTCGTGCGGTGGGCCCTCGTTGGGCGGGCTTCAAACTATGACAATTTCACTTGCAATTGATACGGCAACTTCACGAACAATTGTTGGAATTCTCGACGGCGATAAAGTCTTATTTGAAGGCTTTCATGAAGGTGCAACAGAACACGGTTTTGCGATTACTGAACTCGTTGTCAAAGCCTTAGCGGTTTGCCCAAAGCCAGATCAAGTAGTTGTCGGCATGGGGCCAGGACCGTTTACTGGGCTTCGCGTTGGTATCACCTTTGCGCACACCTTTGCGATGGCCCGCGATATCCCGGTAATCGGAATCTGTTCACTAGATGCAATTGCAGTTGATAAGAGCGAATACACCGTTGCGATCGATGCTCGCCGGAAAGAGATTTACTGGGCAAGTTATAAAGATGGAAAGCGAGTTGCCGGACCTGAAGTTAGTAAACCTGCAGATGTCGAGAATTTCATTATCGATCAGTATCCAGATCTAAAGAAGTTAGTCGCACTAAGTACTTCACAAAATATTTCAGAACCAATGTACTTGCGTCGTCCAGATGCCGTACCAACAGCGGAGCGCAAATGATTAGCTACCGCGCTGCGATCCAACTCGATCTTCCAGTTCTAGTTTCAATGGAGCGAGTTCTCTTCGCGGATTCACCTTGGACTACCGGACAATTTAAAGAAGCTTTCCAAGGAGTTCCAACTATCCGCCACTTCTTAGTTGCTACTAATGAGCAAGATCAGATCGTTGGATATGCAGCTGTTCTGGTTGTGGCACCTGGAGTTGAAGCCGACGTTTTAACCGTTGCCGTATTGCCTGAATATGCACGCCAAGGCATTGCCACGCACTTCATGGGCGAGCTCGAAAAATGGTCGGAAGAGAAGCAAGCCTCGGCGATGATGCTTGAAGTCGGCGTTGAAAACATTGGCGCCATCGCCTTGTATGAAAAGTTGGGTTATCAAACTATTGCCACACGTAAGAATTACTACGGCCAGGGCCAGGACGCGTTTGTGATGCGTAAGGAATTTGGCGCATGAGCGAACCAATTGTTTTAGGTATCGAAACATCATGTGATGAAACGGCAATCGGCATTGTTCGCGGTCGCACGCTGCTTGCAAATGTAATTGCCTCAAGCGTTGATGAACACGCCCGTTTTGGGGGAGTAGTACCTGAAATCGCCAGCCGTGCACATTTGGAGGCGATGCTGCCGAGCATTGAGAAGGCAGTCAAAGACTCGAAAATTTCGCTAAAAGATATCGATGCTGTGGCAGTTACTGCTGGCCCGGGATTAGTCGGTGCACTTCTTGTAGGTGTTGCATCGGCAAGTGGTTTAGCACTTGGTCTTGGTAAACCTTTATATGGCGTAAACCATTTAGCAGCGCACGTCAGCGTTGATTTCTTAACTCATGATCAACCAACCGATCCAACGATTGCTCTGTTAGTCAGCGGTGGTCACTCATCACTTCTACAAGTAGATGACATCACTTCATCAATTACCAAACTCGGTGCAACTATGGACGATGCTGCCGGTGAGGCCTTCGATAAAATTGCTCGCGTCATGGGACTAGGTTTCCCAGGCGGCCCCGCAATTGATCGCACAGCTCAATCTGGTTCGCCAACTGCTATTGATTTCCCACGCGGTTTAACAACTAGCAACGATTGGGCAACTCGTCCTTACGATTTCTCATTCTCTGGTTTAAAAACTGCCGTCGCTCGATATTTGGAAAGCACTCCGGATTATGCGAAAGCAGATGTCGCCGCTTCTTTCCAAGAATCAATCGTCGATGTACTTTTGCAGAAATCTCTTGCTGCGTGCAAGGCCACCGGAATCGATTCACTTGTAATCGCAGGGGGAGTTGCCGCGAATTCACGACTTCGTGCAGTAGCCGAAGAGCGATGCGCCAAGGCCGGCATCCGACTACGGATTCCAAACCCATCCCTCTGCACCGATAACGGGGCGATGGTCGCGGCTCTGGGCTCGCTGATGGTCTCAGCCGGCCGAGCCCCTGGCCCACAGGCCTTCGATGCCGATTCCTCGTTACCCGTTGAACGCGTGGCTCTCTAAACCTTCAATTTGCTGGCGGGAATAACGCCCCCTAGGCTTAGCGTTAGCACTCAAGGGTCGAGTCTGCTAATTCGCGCAGGCTTCCCAAAGAGGAAGTTTTATCCGTAACAACTAGATAAAAGGAGCACCACCATGGCAGTTGCCATTAAGCCACTCGAAGATCGCATCGTTGTAAAGGCCTCAGAGGCTGAGACAACTACAGCTTCAGGTCTTGTTATCCCTGACACTGCAAAAGAGAAGCCACAGGAAGGCACCGTTGTTGCCGTAGGACCTGGTCGTTTCGATGACGGCGTTCGCGTTCCTATGGATGTCAAGGTCGGAGACGTTGTTCTCTACAGCAAGTACGGCGGAACTGAAGTTAAGTACAACAACGAGGAGTACCTCGTACTTTCAGCCCGTGACATTCTCGCTGTAATCGAGAAGTAATATTGGGAAAAATTCTTGAATTCGACGAGAATGCTCGTCGCGCGATGGAGCGTGGAGTAAATATCCTCGCTGACACAGTAAAGGTAACCCTTGGTCCTAAGGGACGTAACGTGGTTATCTCGAAGTCATTTGGCGCACCAACGATTACCAATGACGGTGTGACAATTGCTAAAGAGATC
>JBEBBQ010000115.1:0-3358 GCA_041158325.1 Actinomycetota bacterium
GACGAAGCAGAGATTGTTTATGACATTGCACAACGTTTAGAAGGTCGTTTGTTAGCCCTTGGCGCCAGTGTCTTTTTAACGCGTGGTCCAAAGAATGTTTTAACTGAAAACGAGATCATTGCTTTCGCAAATAAAAATAGTGCGGATCTTGTTATCTCTTTACATACCGATAAACACGCAAACCCTGATGCACATGGAGTTTCGACTTACTTCTACGGAAGCGATGCCCACGGAGTTCATTCAATTGTTGGTGAAAGATTTGCATCTCTTGTGCAGCGCGAACTATGTGCGCGTACTGATTTATTAAATTGCCGAACCCATGCCAAAACTTGGGATCTGCTTCGCCTGACACAAGCCCCGGCGGTGCGCGTAGATCTTGGTTATCTAACAAATGCCGGAGATGCAGCGCGCCTTGCCCGCCCTGATTTCCGCGACACTTTGGCGGAAGCATTCATCATCGCAATTCAGCGCCTTTATCTATCGGCTGAAGATGATGCCAAGACTGGAACTTTGCGTTTATCTGACCTGCGTAGTGCGGGTATTCGTCGTTAGTTCTAATTAATTCGCTAGCCCTAGCGGGCATGTGGGAGACTTCTGGGTATGTCTGAGGTATCAGTTCGCTATCAAACCGGTGTACCGCAAAATCTAGAACAACGTTTTGCAACTCGCGCCGCCGGAATGTTGCCTTCTGAAATTCGCTCACTTTTTGCTGTTGCATCTCGCCCAGAAATCGTTTCGTTGGCCGGCGGAATGCCAAATCTTTCAGCGCTTCCAATGGAGATGATGGCTGGCGTTGTTAATCAATTAATTCTGACAAATGGCGCTGAAGCTCTGCAATATGGCAGCGGCCAAGGACATCCAAAGCTTCGTGAACAGATTTGTGATGTTATGGCGCTAGAAGGAATTCGCGCCAATCCTGATGACATCGTTGTTACAACTGGTTCACAGCAAGCACTTGATTTAATTTCACGAATATTTATCGATCCAGGTGATGTCGTATTGGTAGAAGCGCCTTCATATGTTGGAGCGCTTGGAACATTTAGACAATATGAGGCATCTGTAGTCCACGTTGAAATGGATATGAACGGCCTAGTTCCAGATGCTTTGCGCGTAGCGATTAAATCTGTGCGTGCTGCCGGTCGCAAGATTAAATTCCTGTACCTGATTCCAAATTATCAAAATCCAACCGGAGTCTTGCTGCCAGCAGATCGTCGTACTGAAATTCTAAATATCTGCCGCGAAGAAGGAATCTTCGTAGTTGAAGATAACCCTTACGGACTGCTTGGTTTTGATCGCCCATCTCCGAATGCGATGCGCGCTGAAGATTCTGAAAATGTTATTTATTTGGGTTCTTTCTCAAAGACGATCGCATCAGGTTTGCGTATTGGTTGGGCGCTTGTTCCGCAATCGCTAAAGGATAAATTGGTAATTGCATCCGAATCATCAATTCTCTGCCCTTCAAACTTTACGCAGTTAACTATTTCTAACTACCTTGCAGATCAGCCATGGCGCGATCAGATCGCATCATTCTGCGAGCTATATAAGGTGCGTCGCGATGCGATGCTTGAATCACTTGAACAATATTTTCCTAAAGAGGCTACTTGGACTAAACCAGGTGGCGGTTTCTATGTCTGGGTTAACTTGCCACCAGAAATAGATACCAAGGCGATGATGCCAAAGGCGATCGTTGCCAAGGTCGCATATGTTCCTGGCAATGCTTTTTACGCCGATGGTTTTGGATCTTGGTCGATGCGACTTTCTTACTGCCATCCAACACCTGAGCGAATCCGTGAAGGCGTTAAAGCTTTGGGTGGAATCGTGACACAGGAGATGGCGCGTCGCGGTACAGCGCTTACATAATAAAAAGTTTTACTTAGATCCCTCGATTAGATCAACGATTCGCTGCAAATCTTCACGTCCGGCATATTCAATAACAATCTTGCCTTTACCGTTTGCGCCCTGCACGCTCACGCGGGTATCTAGGTAATCACTTAACAACTCTTCGGCAGCCAGGGTTTCTCCTGTTGTGGAACTCTTTCCGCCTTTGCCACTCTTAGTTGAACCCTTCTTTGGAGAGTGAGTTGCCACCGCTTCTTCAGTTGCGCGAACACTTAAACCTTCGGCAACGATTCGGTTAGCTAACTTTTCAATCTCTGCTTCGTCAGTTAAACCAAGAAGTGCGCGAGCATGGCCTGCTGAGATAACTCCTGCCGCAACTTTGCGCTGCACAGTTGGCGGAAGATTTAAAAGGCGGATCGTGTTTGAGATCAACGGACGAGAGCGACCAAGTTTTAGCGCAAGCTCATCGTGTGTGCAGTTAAAGTCGGTAAGTAATTGCGCGTAAGCGGCACCTTCTTCAAGTGGGTTAAGTTGGCTGCGGTGAATATTTTCAATTAAAGCTTCACGCAAAAGTTCGTTATCAGGAGTCTGGCGAATAATTACCGGAATCTTCTTTAAACCCGCAGCCTTTGCCGCGCGGAAGCGGCGTTCCCCCATAATTAATTCATATTTACCTGGAGATGTTTGGCGAACAACAGGTGGTTGCAAAATTCCAATCTCTTTGATTGATGCGATTAATTCGTTTAACGCACCTTCTTCAAAGATTGTTCTTGGTTGGCGCGGGTTAGGAGAGATCACATCAACTGAAACTTCATTCTGTTGTGCAACTTCATTGCCAGCGACAGTGAGTGATGTTGGAATTAAAGAATCTAAATTAGTTCCCAGGCCACCGCGTTTTGCACTCATGCAATTTCTCCATCGCGCTTGTAATTAATATTTACAACATTGGAATCAAAGTTAACGTCCAGCGCATCTTTTGGTTTTCCACGCTCTGCAATCTCGCGCGCAACCTGCATATAGGCAATTGCTCCAGGTGAGAGTGGGTCATATGTCATCACTGTCTGGTTATATGAAGGTGCTTCAGATACGCGCACAGCACGTGGAATTGGAATATCAATCAATTCATTGGGAAAGTGCGCACGGACATTTGCTGCAACATCATTGGAGAGACGAGTACGTGAATCAAACATCGTCAAAATAATCGTTGAGAGATTAAGAGATGGATTAAGTCTCTTCTTCACAAGGCCATATGTCTCAAGAAGTTGTGAGAGCCCTTCGAGTGCGTAGTACTCAGTTTGAATTGGAATCATCAATTCACGCGATGCTGCAAATGCATTGATGGTAAGTAACCCAAGTGATGGTGGGCAATCGATAAAGATGTAGTCGTAGTTGAGGCTGATCTCATCGATCGCCTCTTTCAATTGAAGTTCGCGTGCAACCATCGAAACTAAATTGATCTCAGCATTGGCAAGTGATGTATTAGATGGGATGCAATCGAGCTCTGGGAAACCTGCCAGCT
>JBEBBQ010000116.1:0-2778 GCA_041158325.1 Actinomycetota bacterium
CGGCGCGAACCAAGCAAGATTCAAGTAGCTCGTCTTTATTTTCAACTTTAATCTGGGCAAGCTTTAAACCAGATAAAACATTCTCGCCAATGGTCATTGAAGGAAATGGATTTGGCTTCTGGAAAACCATACCGATTTGCAGGCGAATTTTCGTTACATCTACGCCAGGCGCATAAACATCTTTGCCATCGAGAAGTACTTGTCCGGCCATCGCAGCACCTGGAATAAACTCATGCATTCGGTTCATGGTTCGAATGAAGGTAGATTTTCCGCATCCCGAAGGCCCAATAAGCGCTGTAACGGAGCCTGCGGCAAACTCTAGATTTATATCCTTCAATACGTAGTTCTTGCCGAACCAGGCATGAACGCCACGTGCCTCTAAACCAGTACCTGTTGCAGTAGATGCATGGGTTCGCTCTTGTCTCGCATTTGCGACACTTGCTAACGAACTAGGTTGAGTTGATGACATGGCCTTCTCGCTTTCAGGAGTTTGGATCATTTTGAAATCTTTCTGGTTGATAGAGCACGTGCAGTAATAAAGAGGATCAAAACTAAAATCATTAGCACGAGCAAGCCTGCCCATGCTCTTGTAATCGCTTCTGGAGATCCCGCATTAAATGCCTTCCAGATGTAATAAGGAAGAGAGCCAACTGAACCATCGAATGGATTTGGATTGACTTTATCTCCGCCACCTGTGAGCAACAGGATCGGCGCAGTTTCACCTGCGATACGAGCAACGCCCAGGATTACCGCTGTCATCAAACCACTTCGCGCTGCAGGCAAAACAATCATGGCAACTGTGCGCCACTGCGTTCCACCAAGGGCTGTCCCTGCTTCACGCAAGTCATTAGGGATGAGCAGCAAGACTTCCTCTGATGTTCGCGCAACAGTTGGAATCATCAAAATCGCAAGCGATAGCGCGCCCATTAAGGCAGAGAAGCTCTTTGTTATTGGATAGAGAACAGCCGAGAGAATAAACAATCCAGCAACGATTGATGGGACGCCGGACATCGCTTGAACTAAGAAGCGGATTGGTCCAGCAAAGCGACCTTTAATTTCCGTTAAGTACAAGGCGGTAAGAATTCCGATTGGAACGCTCATAATCAACGCAAGGAAAACCAAGGTCAACGTTCCTGTAATCGCGTGCAAGACACCGCCAGTTGCAATGGGATCTGTCGACGTTGCCATAGACATGTCATTGGACAATATTCCAAAGTGCAGACCAGGAACGCCCTTTTGAATTACCGTAAAAAGAATACTTGCAATAGGAATCACGGTTACAACAGCGCCTAGAGCGACCACAGTGCTGACAAAAGAATCCTTTGCCGCTTGCGGTCCACGGTTTATAAACGAGAAAGTTGAAGTAAATAGGCCATAGGCGACGAAGAAAACAAATGCGTAAGCCAATTTCCCCTTCATCTCGGTGACCGCTACGAAGAAATAAGAAAAGGCGATCGCAGCTAGGAAGAAAGAGATGCCAATGGCGCGTTCCTGAGGACGCTTGGCCCATGGTTTCGTTGGAATCGCTACGGCGCTCATCGTCCCGACTTTCCGGTTGACTTCACAATTACATTGGCAATTGCATTAACTATTAACGTAAGCAGGAAGAGAACGAGGCCGGCAGCCATCAGGGCTTTAATTTCATACTCGCTGGCTTCACCAAACTTGAGAATGATCAGCGAAGCTACGTTTCCACCGGCGCCAAGAAGAACATGCCAGTTGATTTGGAAGACAATATTTAGAACGGTGTAAACAGCAACCGTTTCACCCATGGCGCGTCCAAGACCGAGCATCGCTCCACCAACAACGCCGCTGCGACCATGAGGAATAACTACCGCCTTAATCATCGCCCAGCGAGTTGCACCGAGTGCGAACGCTGCTTGAATTCGATCAAGAGGAGCTTGCGCAAAAATTTCGCGAGATACTGATGTGATAATCGGAATGATCATGATTGCAAGAACAACACCAGCCACGAATGGTGAGCGAGTGAAGAAGTAAGGCTCTACTTCAAATAGTGGAATCCATCCCAAATATTTATTAATTAACTTTGCCCAGTATTCAACGCTAGGCATCAAGACTAAGAAGCCCCAGATACCGAAGAGGATTGATGGGAAAGCAGCCATCATGTCGATTACCGCGACTAAAATTCTCTTTAGCCAAGCGGGGGCATAGAAGTTCAAATAAAGCGCTGAAAAAACTGAGATCGGAACAGCAATTACCACTGCCACTACAGCGCAGAGAATTGTTCCGACCAACATTGCTGAAAGACCAAAATTGCTTTCAATAACGTTAGCCGATTCATCTAAAGTGATCGACCAATCAGCGTTGGTTATAAATCCCAAGCCTTCTTCTTTTAATACCTCAAAACCACGATATGCCAAAAAGAGCGCAATCAAGCCGAGAACAACTAGGGATGAAAGACCGCCACTTGTAACAACTCCACGGAAGACTTTATCCGAACGACGTGGCTCGGTAGAAATTTCTCGTGGTTGTGGGATCAAGGCTGTATCAGACATTTTTAGGCAAACTTACCTGTCACTAAGAAGATAACGCGACGGGAAACTGAAACGGCATGGTCTGCATAACGTTCGTAGTATCGGCCCAGCAAAGTTAAATCAATCGCCGTCTCAACTCCGTGAGGCCAGGAAGGCTCAACAAGTTTCGAAATTAAACTGCGGTGAAGCTCATCCATCTCATCATCATCTTTTTCAACTTGAGCAGCTAGCGCAGTATCGCGAGTAGAAATTACGACACCGGTTTTTGCGGCAATCTTTTCTG
>JBEBBQ010000117.1:0-4420 GCA_041158325.1 Actinomycetota bacterium
GTGGCTCAGTCACAGCAGGTATGGCGATCTTCGACACCATGAACTACATCAAAAACGATGTAGCAACTGTTGCCATGGGAATGGCTGCATCAATGGGTCAGTTCATTTTGAGCGCCGGAACTCCTGGAAAACGTTTTGCTACTCCACACGCACGCATTTTGATGCACCAACCTTTGGGCGGCATTGGCGGTACTGCAACAGATATTCGAATCCAGGCCGAGCAAATGGCAATTACAAAGCAGACAATGTCTGAGTTAAATGCCAAGCACACTGGTCAACCGCTAGAAAAGATCATCGCTGATTCAGATCGCGATAATTGGTTTAACGCTAAGGATGCGCTCGCATACGGCTTTATCGATCACATCGCCACAAATGATGGACAAGTTGCGGGAGGCAAGAAGTAATGAAGCACATACAAGAAATTACCAACCGCTACGTTCTTCCAACGATCGAAGAAAAGACCGCATACGGTTACAAGCGCCTTGATCCATATACAAAGTTATTCGAAGAGCGAATCATCTTCTTGGGTCAGCCAATTGATGACACCGTGGCAAACGATGTAATGGCGCAGCTACTTACTCTTGAGTCAATGGATCCAGATCGCGATATCTCGATCTACATCAACTCACCTGGTGGATCATTTACAGCGCTCACTGCAATTTATGACACTATGCAATTTGTTCGCCCAGACATCACAACAATTTGTCTAGGACAAGCAGCATCTGCTGCGGCGATAATCCTTGCCGGTGGAACTAAGGGCAAGCGTTACGGTCTAGAACATTCTCGAATCCTTATCCATCAACCTTCATCTGAAGGTGGCGGACAAGCATCTGATATCGAAATCCAAGCACGCGAGATCATGCGTATGCGTGGACTTCTCGAAACAATGCTCGCAAAGCATTCAAATAAGAGCATTGAAGAAATCGAGAAAGATATCGAGCGTGACAAGATTCTTACCGCTGCAGAAGCAGTTGAGTACGGAATTATCGATAGGGTTATGTCTTCACGAAAGGCAAAGCCTTCCGCTTAATTCTTAGTTAAATCTCAATAAAGGGGCGTCGGTTTAGAAATGTTGAAAAAATATTTCGAACCCGGCGCTCTTTTTTCATACCGGTCATACAGAAATCTCTTGCTTTCAACAATCCTAACGATTGTTGCTACCAGCGCTTTTCCTATTGCACTCGCCGTAACGATTCTTGATGCGGGAGGAAGTGCAACTGCTTTGGGGTTGATCATGGGTGCACGAGTTCTCTCAGGCGTTTTATTGGCACCAGCTGGGGGAGTTTGGGCCGATCGACTTTCACGTCGTTCGGTTCTATTTGTGTCAGATGCAATCAGAGCAGTCGTTGGAAGCATCGTAATATTCTTTGATCCAGCGACAATTTCTTTATGGATATTACTTGCGGTGGTCGTGATCATGGGTGCGTGCGATGCCTTCGGACGTCCGGCAGTTGCCGCCATCATTCCTAGTATTTTGCCCGATCACCTTTTGCCATCGGGCAATGTAATTCGTGGAATTTCGATGAAAGGTGGCGAGATCGCTGGGCCTGGAATCGCGGGCGTAATTATTGTTACCTTCGGAACGCATGCAACATATTTAACTACTTGCTTCTTTTTCCTTATTGGCGCACTTTTGATCTTGCGCGTTCGTGAGAATCCACGGGAAGTAAATTCTTCTCCAAAGAGTTCTTTTGTTACTGAAGTCCGCGAAGGCTTGCGCGTTGTCTGGTACTACAAGTGGATAACCGCCATGATCATTATGGCAACCTTCCAATTGATGATGGTTGTTGGCATAGAAATGGTTCTCCTGCCCGTCATTACTAAGCGAGATTTCGGAACCGCCGCGGTCTATGCCACTGCTGCGGCGCTATTCAGCCTGGGCGGAGTTATCTCCGCCATCATCAGCATTAAATCTAAAACTAAGCGCCCTGGAACTGTTTCCGTTGTTGTTTGGGGATTATTTATATTCGCTCCTCTTGTATTGGCCTTCCCATCTTCTCGAGAATTAATTTTTCTGGCTTATTTCGTAGCTGGTTTTTCGGTCGGCCCTTGGGAAGCATTTTGGAATACCCAAGTGCAACGCGAAGTTCCTGCCGAATATCAAGCTCGCGTTTTTAGTATCGACTTCATGGGAACTGTGGGGTTGCTGCCGTTAGGAATGGCACTTGCTGGTCCCATGGCCAATTTATTTGGCGAGCGACCGCTGCTTATCGGAGTCGCGGTCTTTCATTTGCTTATCTGTGCGGCAGTCTTGTTTGTTCCAGGAGTTAAGGAGATGAAGACAACGAAGCCGCCATATGTATCGCCAAATTCATCTATGGGCGAACATCCCCAAGCCTGATTTAACCCACAAAATTTCGAGTCAAAAACTATTCTTATCCCATGACTCGTATCGGTGAAACTAGCGACCTACTCAAATGTTCCTTCTGCGGCAAGACGCAGAAGCAGGTCAAGAAGCTCATCGCCGGTCCTGGCGTTTACATCTGCGACGAATGTATCGAACTCTGTAACGAGATCATCGTTGAGGAACTCGCTGAAGCGAGCACCCTTGGCTTAACCGAACTTCCAAAGCCACAAGCAATCTTTGAATTTCTAGACCAATATGTAATCGGACAAGATCGCGCTAAGAAATCTTTAGCCGTTGCCGTTTATAACCACTACAAGCGCGTGCAATCAGGTGAGGTAAAAGGCGAAGACGGCGTAGAACTCGCCAAGTCAAATATCTTGTTGCTTGGCCCAACTGGTTGTGGCAAGACTCTTATGGCGCAAACTTTGGCGCGCATGCTCAACGTCCCTTTTGCGATCGCAGATGCAACCGCACTAACCGAAGCAGGTTATGTCGGTGAAGATGTTGAAAACATTTTGCTTAAGCTTTTGCAGGCTGCTGATTACGATGTAAAGAAAGCCGAAACCGGAATCATTTACATCGATGAAATCGATAAGGTCGCTCGCAAATCTGAAAACCCATCAATTACTCGCGATGTATCTGGCGAAGGTGTTCAGCAAGCGCTCCTTAAGATTCTAGAAGGAACAGTTGCATCTGTTCCACCACAGGGTGGACGTAAGCATCCACACCAAGAGTTTATTCAGCTCGATACAACTAACGTTCTCTTTATCGTTGGTGGAGCGTTCGCAGGGCTAGATAAAATCATCGAAGCGCGCAGCGGAAAAGCTGGTGTTGGATTTAATGCCACTCTGCAAGAAGCTGCAGATAAGAACCGTAAAGATATTTTCCACGATGTAATGCCAGAAGATCTTTTGAAGTTTGGAATGATCCCTGAATTCATCGGTCGCTTGCCAGTACTTACTAGCGTTGAAAATCTAGATAAACCTGCGCTAATGCAGATCTTGACTGAGCCAAAGAATGCGCTTGTTAAGCAGTATCAGCGCCTCTTCAACTTGGGCGATGTTGAACTTGAATTTACTCCTGAATCACTCGATGCCATTGCTGAGCTTGCGCTAAAGCGTGGCACCGGCGCTCGTGGACTTCGCGCGATCATGGAATCAGTTCTTTTATCTGTGATGTACGACGTACCAAGTCGCAGCGATATCGCAAAGGTGATCATTAATAAGGAATGTATCGATGAAAACGCGGCTCCAACCCTGGTTGCACGCACTGGCGATATTCCAAAGCGCGCTTCACGCCGCGAAAAAGGTACAGAGGAGAAGAGCGCATAATCTAGACTGCGCTCTATGTCTTCAAGCTCGCCATCTGGCAAAGAACTCGCATCGACCTTTAATCCGGCCGATATTGAGTCCAGCCTCTATTCCAAATGGCTGAAAGCTGATTACTTCACCGCAGATGCCTCATCTACAAAAGAGGCGTTCACAATTGTTCTTCCACCACCAAATGTGACCGGTGTTCTACATATTGGTCATGCGCTAGATCAAACTTTGCAAGATTGTTTATCGCGTATGAAGCGCATGAAGGGTTACGAGGTTCTCTGGTTACCTGGCATGGATCACGCCGGTATCGCAACGCAGAACGTTGTTGAAAAACAATTAGGCGCTCAAGGACTTTCACGCCACGACTTGGGTCGCGAAGATTTCGTTAAGAAAGTTTGGGAATGGAAAGCTGAATCTGGTGGAGCAATCCTTGACCAGATGAAGCGCTTGGGCGTTAGCGTCGACTGGTCGCGCGAGCGTTTCACAATGGATGAAGGTATGTCCAAAGCTGTTGTCTCAATTTTCAAGAAGATGCATGAAGCGGGCCTGATCTATCGTGCAGAAAGAATTATCAACTGGTGTCCACGTTGCTTAACAGCGCTTTCAGATATCGAAGTTGATCACCAAGATGATGCTGGCGAATTTGTTCAGATCCGTTACGGCGAAGGCGAACAGTCAATCGTTGTCGCAACCACGCGCGCGGAAACAATGCTTGGCGATGGCGCTGTAGCCGTTCACCCAGATGACCCACGCT
>JBEBBQ010000118.1:0-5219 GCA_041158325.1 Actinomycetota bacterium
GTTGCACAGGAGTTCGCTAAGGAGATTGCTGATCTCTTCGCTAAGTGAGCAATCCTGCACGAATTGAACTAGCTCGCGATCTTCACGATGGCATAGCTCAAGATCTGGTTGCTCTCGGTTATGAGTTAGATCTGCTCTTAGGTACGTCTGACTCGACGGTCGAGTCACGCCGCGAGATTCGCGGGCTTCGCTTTAAAGTCGATGACTTGATCTCAAAAGTTAGGCGCGAGATGTATGCCCTACGCGATCCTCAAGTAACCACTTTCCAAGATGCGCTCAGCCAGTTGATTCAAGATATTTGTGGAGAGCTCCAGATAACGCAAGCCATCAGTAACTTCTCAATTCCTGACTCTCACCAATTACCTTTAAAGGCGATTGCGACCGAGTTGCTTCGCAATGCAAAGTTTCACTCTGGGGCTAGCCATATTGAAGTCCTTTTAAAAGGCGTTGAAAATCGCACCTACTTAGAGGTAAGCGATAACGGAGTTGGAGGTGCGCAGGTGAATACCTCACGTTTAGGACGTTTAGGACGTTTAGGTTTGATGGGCGTTAAAGAGCGCGTAGAACAACTTAATGGACAGTTGGAAATCATTTCCTCTGAGAATGGGACGCGCATAAAAGTCGTTCTGTGAAAGATGTGGTAGCACAGCCACGTGTTTTAGTTATTGATGATCATGCGGCGGTGCGCGCCGGTTTAGCCCGCGCTATAGAGGATGCGCAAATGGTCTGCTGCGCTATGGCCGCGAGTAAATCAGAGGCGATGGCTCAGTTAGCGCATACGAATCCAGATGCGATTGTCGTAGATTTAAATCTTCCCGATGGAAACGGTTTGGATCTAATTCGGTGGGCACGGAAGCATTCAAAGGATCTCGCCATCGTCATGCTCACTATGAGCGATAGCGATAGCGATCTAATCGCGGCAATGAACGCTGGAGCCAGTGGATATGTCAGGAAGAGCGCGCCGCTAGCCGAATTAATCTCCGTACTTAACCGAGCGCTGATTGCTCCGAATTCATTTACCGCATCAGAAATAGTTTCGGCGCTCAAAACCGTTTCTGCTGTGAAAATGCTTACCCAACGTGAGGTTGAGGTGCTGCGTTCTCTTTCCGATGTTGGAGATACGCGCGAACTGGCAGAACAGTTGCATATCTCTGAATCAACCTTTAAGACCCATGTGAGTTCAATTTATCGAAAGCTTGAAGTAACAAATCGCCTAGCCGCAATAAGAGCCGCGGTTGAGTCAGGAATTATCTAAACAGTGAGTTAAATTCCTTAGACCAAATCTCCCAACGCCACTTATCAATGATCCAACTGCGACCAGCCTGACCCATTTCCTTGGATTTAACTGGGTCATCAAATAGTTTTACTATCGCCTTGGAGACTTCTAGCGGAGAGGTGCCGTCAACGCTATATCCAGTAACTCCTTCATCAACTGCATCAGGTGCTCCCCCGGAGCGCCCCGCGATAACCGGCAAGGCGCAGGAACTCGCCTCTAAATAAACAATTCCTAGTCCTTCTACCTCGAGTCCAGCTAGTCGAGATCTCGAAGGCATTACAAAGATATCGCCAGCGCAGATGTAGCGCGGAAGTTCTTGATATTGAATCCTTCCGATAAATGTAACTGCATCAGAGAGGTTAAGCTGCTTAACCATCTTTGTTAAATCCTCGCGATATGGACCTTCGCCAACCATCAAAATATGTGCTGTTGGATGTTTCGCCAAAACAGCAGGCATGGACTTAATCAGAATATCTTGGCCCTTACGATGAACAAGGCGGCCAACGCTGACAATTACTTTCTTATCGGCTAAGCCCAAATCTTCTCGTAACTGCGCAGAATTTGGAACAGGTGCAAAGTGATCTGTGTCGATTCCAGGGGCGATCTTGACTAGCTTTGATTTAGCCTTTGGTGAAAGCGCTTTTGAAATCTCATTCTTTGTAAATTCACCTAGATAAGTTAAATGATCCACGTTCTTGCCGATAAATGAAATCGCTGAAGAAAATGGCCATAACTTCGCCCACCAAACCTCATGTCCATGGGTTAGCGCTACGATATTTTCAACACCTTTTTTACGCAGGCTACGCGCCATTACAGCCAATGGTGCAGCTGCTCCGAAGAATGTCTGCTTAATCGAATGGCGTGCGATAACTTTCTGCACGTTACGAATTACTCGTGGACTCGGAAGTAAAATCTTTGAACTATCGCGAATTACCTCAACGCCAAAATCACGCATCCATCCTTGGTCATAGGCAGTGGTATCGCCCTGCGAGGAGGTATAGACAATGATCGACCCTTTAGGCGCGCGCTCAATGAGACCCATAACGAAGGTTTCTATTCCACCTGCGCGGGGACCAAAGTCATTGGTGATGCAGAGAATTTTCCCTAAAGTAAGTTCAGACATTTACTTAGGTAGTTAGAGTCTTCGAGCGCCGACGAATGGTTTTCTTCCCAAGTTGTATGCGCTAGCAACTTTGACTCTGGAACCAGATCGTGGGGCATGAACCATCTTTCCCCCACCCAGATAAATTCCAACGTGCGAGATTGGTCGACCGAAGAAGACGAGATCGCCGGGAGCTAAGTTAGATTTCTTTACTGATTTTCCGTAGTTGAATTGAGCGCGCGAAGAGTGTGGAAGTGAAACCCCAGCGGTTTGGAATGCGCGCATCGTCAGCCCTGAACAGTCCCAATATGTCATGCCATCAGCGCCAAATACATATTTGTCACCGATCTGTTTCAAAGCAAACTGCAGCGCTTTTCCAGCGCGACCCGAAACCCCAGCGGCTTTCTTCGCTGCGGCAAGTGATGATGCTTGATCGGCATCCTCTTCCTCTTGCGCAAGTCTTGCTAAACGCTCGCGATCTTCTTTCTTTAACTTTGATAAGAGTGACTCGGCCTCTGCCAACTTCGCGGTCGCGCGGGCACTTTGGGCCGCCAACTTTTTCTGTGTTGCCTTAACCAGCGCGAGTTTGTCGCTAACCGTTAATGAAGTCGCTGTTAGGCGTTGCTTGGCTGCTTGAAATTTTCTAAGTTCTACAGATTTCTTACGGGTAATTGCTTCTAGTGACCCGGCTGCTGAAAGGTAGAGCGCTGGATCCGAGGAGAAGAGAAGTTCTAGGCTCTGGCTTAAACCACCTGTTTTAAATTGCTCAACTGCGATCGCGTTTAGCGATTTTGAGAGCGCGGCAACGCTCTGGCTCTGCACTGCTTCCCTTGCCTGGATTCCTTGGAGCTGGCCATTTAGCGAAGCTAATTTAACTTTCGCTTCCTGTGCGCCCTCGGCTGCAGTGGTTGCTTCCTCCTCGAGTTGGCGAACGCGCGCCTGAACCTGCGCCAAAGTTTGGGCAGCATCGGCGCTCGGCACAGTTAGCAACGGAGCGATCAACGCGATCAATGCGCTGAGAAGGGTCGCCACGGAGCGCTTTGAGGTAAACATAGGGTTAAAGGCTAACGGTGGCCTATCTAGCAACTCAAACCGAAATAAGCGTGGCTGCCTGTGAATTTATCCTTATCTACGCTCAACCAGCGGAGTTAAAGCGCAGCGGACGGACCAATCCACGAGATGAGAGAAGATCTATCACCTCTGCTGTTGTATCAGGAATCTCGCAGGTATCGCTGCGTTGATCGCTCTTTGGGTTCGATAGCAGAAAAGTCAGCACGCAATCGTTGCAACCGATATCGCGAACTGCACATGAATCACAGGTAATTATCATGAAGGAAACGGTACGTGCCAGCACTGACATCTACTTTGCCCCGAGATAGCCTTTCAACTATGGCCGTCTTTGCAACCCTGGTGACTGGAAGCGATGGCTCAACGACCAAGGGTGGTTCATCGCGCGCAATCACCAGTGGGGCTGACCGCAGCGAATTTCTAGCCCGCCGCCGTACCGCCGATTTCATATTGATTGGCGGAAAAACGGCGCGCAGCGAGCCGTATCACCGCACCCCTGTTCCGGTAGTCGTAGCCTCGCACTCGATGGTCAACGCTCTGACCGCAAATCGAGAGGCGCATTGGTGGAATTGCTCGCCAACTGCGGCTCTAGATCGCGGCATCAAGAAGTTTGGCAGCAAGGTGCTGGTTGAAGGTGGCGCAAACTTTATCTTTGAATTAATTAGCGCTCGCTCATTGGATGGGATTTATCTCAGCGTTACGCCAGAAAGTGGCGGCGAAGAAAAGATAGATTATCAAGAACTCCTTGCCAAGTTCTCAAAAGTTACCAGCCGCGAGATTGATGGAACGCATTTCTTTGAAGCGCGTAATCTAAAGGCTTAGAAGGCTGAAATTATGGCCACGCCTGCTACTGCAGCAGCGATTCCGATGTACTGAACTTTATGAAGTCGCTCATGCAGGAATTGGAATGCAAGTAGCGCAGTAAAGATCGGATAAAGAGCACCGAGTACCATCGCAAGGGTTAAGTTGCCCTTTGTAGTTGCTACACCTAAAAGTAAATTAGCCAAGAAATCAGCAACGCCAATAAAGATCAAAATTGGGCTGTGCTTAAAGTTCAAACCACCTAGGGTTTTATACTTTGCAAAAATTCCGAGTGAAACGAAGAACGTTGTAAAGCGCATCATCACCATCGTCATCAGTGCGCTGCCTTCTGAACCAATCGCCATAAAGGTCAATGCAGTTCCGAAACCACCTGCAGCTCCAAGTGCCAAAATCAAAGGCTTTAACGGAAGTCCTTGCGAAATCTCTGGTCCGCTTGCTAAAAAAGCTCCGACGATGGCAAGTGCGGCACCGATACTCAAAATAAGAGAGAGACGGTCACCTTTTACAAAGAAGGCATAACCAACTGGAATCAATGCGCTTAGCCCACTGATTGGAGAGACAACTCCCATGCGCCCCGTAGACAGTCCGGCATATAAACAAATCAACCCTAGATATCCAAGAATCCCAGCGAGTGCTCCCGGAATAACATATCCATCGGGCCCAAAAGGTTCTGCTGAAAAATCTCCTGTTATGACTACCAAGCAAATTCCAAAAACTAAACCGATTGCTTGGGTTACTCCAAGAACTGCGATAGCCGGATGGCTCTTACTTAACTTGCCGCCGTGATAATCCGCAGTTCCCCAGAGAGCGCTAGACAGGAGCGCTAGAAGAGTTGCCATAGCCCAAGGGTACACACGTTAAAAGTGAGTAAGCGCCCTGCCTCCCACTTATATGCGCTGCCTATCTTTAGAATTAAGCAGTGGATTTAAACCAATTTAATCGCATGATCGA